>DAIQND010000021.1:7422-20927 GCA_036788555.1 Solirubrobacteraceae bacterium
GCGGCTGTCGCCGCCCGGCGGGGTCCGCCGCCCGAGGCCGGGGTGCGCCGCCCGAGCCGGGGGCACGCCGCCCGAGCCGGGGGCACGCCGCCCGAGCCGGGGCTTATTCGGCCTCGCGCCGGGAGCGCTTGGCCAGCACCCCGGCGCCTGCGACCACCACGCCGACGGCGAGCATCACTCCGCCCCACCACAGATCGAACGGGTGACCGAGCGTCCTGTGGTTATCCGGGGAGCCCACGGCTCCGTAGATGAGCAGGATCACGCCGTACAGGCCGAGCAGCGAGCCGATGTAGAGCGCGATGTCAAGGACGGGAGGCGGTTCCTCCGGTTCAGCGGGAGCAGTATCAGGGGCGGTTGTGGACATGGCCTTACGCGTAGTAGATGTTCAGGCCCAGCGCGATCGCGAGCGCGACGCACCCCAGCAGCGCCGGGCGCTTATACCAGACCAGCTCGCTGGCGGGCGCTCGTGGAGCGGGCGTCGTCAGCGACCAGGTCAGGTTCTCGAGCTCGGAGTCGGGCTTGGGTTTGGTCACCAGCGTCACGGCAACCGTGACCACCATCGTGATCCCCCACGAGATCAGGGCCCGCCAGTAGGTATCGCCGAGCCCGGCGCCGGCCTTCGAGCTGGTGCCCTGGATGAAGAAGATCGCCAGCGCCCCCGCGTTGCCGGCCATCAGCCCCACGAACGCCCCCTTGGCGGTCGTGCGCTTCCAGAACATCCCGAGCAGCACCGAGGCGAGCAGCGGAGCGTTGATGATCGAGAAGATCAGCTGCTCGTAGTTGATGATCGTGCTGAACGAGCGCACCCAGTAGGCGGTGCCGACGGCGATCAGCGTGCCGGCGACCGTGGCCAGGCGGCCCATCCAGACCAGATGCTCGTCGCTCGAGTCCGGGCGGATGTAGGACTTGTAGATGTCGTAGGTCCAGATCGTGTTGAAGGCCGAGACGTTTCCCGCCTGGCCGCTCATGAACGAGGCGATCAGCGCCACCAGCCCGACCCCGAGCAGCCCGCTGGGATAGAAGTGGGCCATTGCGTCGGGGATCGCCATGTTGTAGGACTGGGTCAGCGGCCCGCTCGCCGAGAGATGGACGAAGGTCAAAGCCGCCAGCCCCGGCCAGATCGCCAAGAACGGGAAGACGATCTTGGGGAATGCCGCCAGCAGCGGCGTCCGCTTGGCGGCGGGCTCGTCACGCGCCGCCATCGCCCGCTGCATCACCAGGAAGTCGGTGCCCCAGTAGCCGAAGGACAGGACGAAGCCCAGGCCGAAGACGATCGGGATCCAGGAGACCCCGAACGGGTTGTGGCCGCTGCCGGTGTACTTCCAGATGTGGGTGAAGCTCGCCGGGACATGTGCGGCGTGCTGGAGCGCGCCGAGGCCGCCGATGGCGATGAAGCCGAGGATGGTCAGCGGGATCAGCCCGACGAAGATCATGAACAGCTGGAGCACCTCGTTGTAGATCGCCGAGGACAGGCCGCCCATCAGGATGTAGAACAGCGTGATCCCGGAGGCGACCCACAGGCTGACGTCGAACGGGATGTTCAGCAGGAAGTTGATGATCAGCGCCATCGCGTACATGTTGATTCCGCCCATCATCAGCGTCATCAGCAGGAACAGGCCGGCCTGGTAGCCGCGGGTGGCCTCGTTGTAGCGGCGGCGGAGATACCCGGGCACCGAGTTCGCGCCGGAGCGGTAGTAGAAGCGGATCATCACCCAGCCGACGAACACCATCGCGGGGATCGCGCCGATCCAGTAGAAGTCGGCCATCATCACCCCGTACTGCGCTGCGCCGGCTCCCATCCCCATCACCTCGAGGGCGCCGAGGTTGGCGGCCATGAAGGACATCCCGGTGATCCAGCTCGGGAGGCTCCGCCTGGACTCGAAGTAGTCCTGGGCGGACCGGACGCGGCTGCGCAGGAGCACGCCGATCATCAGCACGAAGCCGAAGTAGATGAGGATGATCGCGTAGTCGATCGCGCCGATGTTGAGGTGCACCGAGGAGGCGGCGAACGCGAGCGGGTTATTCATCGGGGTGACCCCCGTCGCATGGTTCTGAGAGCCGCGTATCTCTGCGCGACCCTGGGCCGGGCATATGAGCCGCCATCAGTGACCTCCTCCTCCACTCGGTACGACGTGGAGCATGTTCCCCGCGGGGGCGGGAACGCAAACCGGGCTTGTCAGCCGGCGCTCAGCGGCGGCGAAGGTGCCCCGGCACGAGCGTGCGGAGTGCGTCCCATAGCCTGGGCGGCAGCTGCAGATACCCGGCCGCAGCCGCACGCAGTGCGTCTTCCAGCTGGCCACCGAGGCCCCTGGAGCCCAGTTCGATCTCCCACTCGGCGACCCCGGCCGCGACGTGGTGAATGCTCGCCGGAGATTCGCTGCGGCGCAACAGGTTCTGCATATTGCGGTTGTCGGTGGAGACGAGGGCGATGAACCGGCGGATGCCTTGCTCCCGGGCGCGCTCGGTCAACCGGCTCAGCAGCAGCTTGCCCAACCCGCGTCGCTGCCACTCGTCGGCCACCGTGAGCGCGACTTCGGCTCGCTCGGGATCGCCGGGGTCGCGGACGAACCTGCCGATCGCGACTCCGTGGCCGCTGGCGGGATCGATCGCGGCCAGCGCGACGTGGTCGTGACCGTCGACGGCAGTCAGGTGCCGGAGGTCTGATTGGCTCAGAGTCGTCTTCGGCCCGAGGAACCGCAGGCGCCGCGACTCCTCGCTCAGCCGCTCAAAGGCGTCGGCCAGCAGCCGGGCATCGGCCGGTGTCAGGGGGGCGATCAGGACCTCGCGACCGTCGCGGAGGCTGACCCGCTCACGCTGGGGGGAGCTGACAACCACACCTTCAGTGTGGCGCGGGCAGCCCCGGTTTTGTGTGTGTCAGGTCACTTGTCACTCACAGGAGCCTCGCCAGCCAGTCGCCGACGGCGGCTCGGATCGCCTCCGGGTTGCGCAGGGTGTGGGTGCCGGGGACGCGGATCACCTTGCGCCGGCGCCCCGCGGGTGGGATCCCGAACGGATCACGCTGCCCCTGGACGACCAGGACCGGCACCTGGACCGCTTCGAGCTCGGGGAGCCGGCTTCTCGCTGGATCCTCGGCGCGGCCGGGCGGGTGCAGCGGGAAGGCCAGGCAGAGGACCGCGATCGCGCCGGCTTCCGCCGCGGTGCGGCAGGCGACGCGAGCGCCGGCGGAGCGCCCGCCGGCGATCAGCGGGAGCCCGGCCAGATGGCTGGCCCGCAGCTCGGCGATCGCCGCCAGCCACGCGACATCGAGCTGCCTCGCCGGCGGCTGGTTGCGCCGCCCGGCAACGCGATACGGCTGCTCCAGGAGTGCGGCGGCGACCCCGGTCTCGGTGGCCGCGGCGGCGGTGGCGGCGAGGTCGGGCGTGTCGATCCCACCGCCGGCGCCATGACCGAGGACGATCGCGGCCCGCGCGCGGCTGACCGGGAGCAGCCGCGCACGGGCCGGACCGTGTGGCGTGTCCAGCTCTACGCTGCGGACCCGGCTGCCACCGCGGCGCGTTGCCGGTGCGAGGCCGAGCTCTGCGGCAGCGTTTCGCCCGTCTCCAGGAGCGTCTTGAGGTTGGAGAGGACGTGCGGCCATCCGAGGCGGATCGTCTCAAACACCGCGACCTCCGGCTGGAAGCCGTCGTGGACCACGGTGAGCTTGACGAGCTCGCCGAGATCCTCGATGTCGAAGCTGACCTTCGATCGCGGCTCGCCGCGCGTCCAGGAACTCATCGGTGAAGCCCACCCGCTCACGGGCGATCTCCTGCCATTCCGGCGTGAAGGTGTGCCAGGTGTAGGCCAGCCGGCGGTACGGCTCGGATGTCCATGTCCGCGCACAGCTCACGCGGCGTCTGGCCCGCGCGGGCATCCATGCTGTCGAGCAGCCGCCGGCGGCTGGGGTCAGCGAGTGCTCTGAATACGGCGTCGGTCTCGGGCGGATAGGCAGCCATATGTCACGGCGGGGCGCCTTCGGTTAGTTTGCTCCCCGTTGGGGCTTGCGGGAGGCGCGTGCAAGAAGGAGAGGGCATGAAGCTTTCACATCGCCGACGCGCCGGTCTGGGCGCGGTGCTCACCGCCATCCTGCTGGCGGCGTCCGGATTCGCCGCGAGCGCCGCCGGCGCCGTGAGGGGGCGCGGCGCGTCGGCGCCGCCTGTGATGGCCGGATCCCGATATCTGGCGCTCGGTGACTCGGTCACCTTCGGCTACGAGGAGCCGCAGGTGGTTCCGGCGCCCGACTACGCAGACGCCGCGAGCTTCCCCGGCTACCCCGAACAGCTCGGGTCAGAGCTTCACCTGAACGTGGCCAACGCGGCCTGTCCGGGCGAGACGAGCTCGAGCCTGATCAGCGTCAAGGCGCGGAGCAACGGCTGCGAGAACTCGCCCACAGGCTCGAGCCCCGGCTACCGCGCGCTGTACCCGCTGCACGTCAGCTACAAGGGATCGCAGCTCGCATTCGCGCTGGCCTACCTGCATGCGCACCGCGACGTGCGGCTGGTCTCGCTGATGATCGGTGCCAACGACTACTTCGTTTGCGAGGAGACCACCAAGGACGCCTGCTCGAGCCCGGCGGAGAAGCAGGCGGTGCTGGCCACGGTCTCAAAGAACGTTCAAACGATCCTCGGCGCAATCCGCAACAAGGCCCACTACAAAGGGCAACTGGCGATCGTCAACTACTACTCACTCGACTACGGGTCCGCGGCGTCCAACCGACTCTCTGAGCTGCTCAACCACTCGATGGATGCGGCGGCGAGGCCGTTTCACGCGCTGATCGCCGATGGGTTCAGCGCACTGGAGGTCGCGGCGGTGCATTCTGCCGGCAGCACCTGCAACGCCGGGCTGCTGACCCAGCTGGGCGCTCCCGGCAAGTGCGGGATCCACCCGAGCTACGCCGGCCAGGCGCTGCTGGCTCAGGCGCTCGAGCGGGTGATCAGGCTGTAGCGGCTAGCGCGACGCCGGCCGGGCGCGCGTGGTGGCGCGCGTCTTGGCCGGCGCCTCGCGCACGTACTCGTCGAAGAAGCTGAAGATCCGCCGCCAGGCGTCCTCGGCGGACGGATGGTGGTAGTCAAAGCCCGCCACGTGCAGGAGCGGCCCGAACGCCGGTCCGAGGTTGAAGCGGTTGAGGAAGCTGTGCCCCGCGCCCGGGTACTCCTTGATGTCGTGCGGCACGTCGAGCTCGGTCAGCGCGTGCTCCAGGCGCTGCGCCCGCCCGCGCAGCGTGCGATCACGTCGGCCATAGCTGCCCACGATCGGGCAGGCGCCGCGCAGCCGCTCGACCGCCTCATCTGGCACCTCGCCGTAGTTGACCGACGCGGCGGCGAAGTCGTAGCGTGGCGCGCTCAGCAGCGCGAAGCCGCCCCCCATGCAAAAGCCGATGATCCCGACTCGCCCTGTGCAGTCCTCGCGTTCGACCAGCCAGCGGCGCGCCGCCTCGATGTCCTCGTAGACCGGCCCCTGGCCGGATCGCGAGGCCTGCAGCGTGGCGAGCACGCAGCGCAGCCCCCGGCCGGAGTACAGATCGGGCGCGAAGGCCAGGTACCCGCCGGCGGCCAGCCGGTCGGCCTGCTCGCGGATGTCGTCGGTCAACCCAAATGCGTCCTGGATCACCACCACGCCCGGCCACGGCCCATCGCCGCGCGGGACGGACAGGTAGGCACGGAGCTGGGCGGATGAAGCGCTGTAGCTGAGATCGGGCAAAGGAACCTCCGGGACGCGTGGGGCGGGCCTGACCCCGCATCCTTCCCCCATTTTGCCCCGGACCAGCAACTGCCGGGCTTCTTATCGCGTTCGGCGACCGCGCGGAAGCCAGCGGGAAACAGGGGCGGCGACGTTTTGGTCGCCGCCCCTGCCTCTTCAGCTCGCGTCTGCGCCTATCGGCCCGCTAACACTTATCCGCAGCCCGTGTTGAAGCCGCAGCTGGAGCACGTGTAGCAGCTGCCCGTGCGCTGCATCATCCCTCCGCATTGCTGGCAGGCGGGGCCGAGGTCCAATCCTGCCCGGGCGGCCGGATGAACTGGAGGCTCATCGGTGAGGGCAGCCGTGGCGGGAGCCGGCGCGGCCGTCGTGTCTCGGGCAGCTGCGGCACCTCCATTGCCTTTGCCCTCAGTCCTTGCTTCGCCGCCGTTGCCGCCGTTGCCGCCGTTGCCGCCATGGGCCGGACCTGCGGTGTCGCTGATCCGGGAGGTGGCGGCGTCCTGAGCCGCCTTGCGTGCCCGCACCTCCGGGGTGAGGATCCCGAGTTCCTCCTGGAGATCGGCGTCCAGGAACCGCGAGGCCAGCCAGCGCATGATGTAGTCGGGCATCGACTTCGCGAACGGAATCTCCGGGTTGGAGGTCATCCCCTCGGGCTCGAAGCGCATGTAGCTGAACTTGCGCACCAGCGTCTCGAGCGGCACGCCGTACTGGAGCGAGATCGAGATCGCCGTGGCGAACGAGTTCATCATCCCGCGCAGCGTCGAGCCCTCCTTGCCGATGTCGGTCAGGAAGATCTCGCCGACGCTGCCGTCCTCGTACATCCCGGCGGTGATGTAGCCCTCGTGCCCGCCGATCGAGAACTTGTGGGTGATCGACTGACGCTCCCGCGGCATCCGCCGGCGCTTCGGCGGTGCCTTGGCAAGCGCCTCCTTGACCGCCTCATCGATATCGGCCTGCGTCGTCGGGGCCGGAGCGTCCTTCTGAGCGTCCGTCCGCAGCGCCTGCGCCGTCTTTGAGCCGTCGCGGTAGATGGCCAGGGCCTTGATCCCCAGGTGCCAGGCCTGGAGGTAGGCGTCGGCGATGTCATCGACCGTTGCCGAGGCAGGCAGGTTCACGGTCTTCGAGATCGCGCCGCTGATGAAGGGCTGAACCGCACCCATCATCTTGATGTGGCCCCTGTGCGAGATCGCCCGCTCGCCGACAGCAACGTCGAACACAGGCAGATGCTCTCCGGCAAGGTCAGGTGCGCCGACGATCGTTCCGTGCTCATTGATGTACGCCACGATCTGTTCGATCTGCTCGTCGCTGTAGCCGAGCGTCTGCAGGGCGAGCGGCACCGTGCGGTTGACGATCGTCATCTGGCCGCCGCCGACCAGCTCCTTGAACTTCACGAGCGAGAAGTCGGGCTCGACCCCCGTGGTGTCACAGTCCATCAGGAAGGAGATGGTTCCTGTGGGTGCCAAGACAGTGGCCTGCGCGTTTCGGTAGCCGTGGGCCTCACCCACCGCCACGGCGTCTTCCCACGTCGTACGCGCTGCGTCCAGCAGCTTGGCGTCCTCGATCGCCGAGTCCGGAATGGCGTACGTCGAGTCGCGGTGCATCCGCATCACGTCGCTGTGCGGCTCGCGATTCTCTTCGTACCGGTCATACGGGCCGATCGCTGCCGCGACTCGGGCTGAGCCAAGATATGCCCGGCCGGTCATCAGCGCGGTGATCGCCGCCGCGGTCGCCCGGCCAGGATCTGAGTCGTACGGCATCCCGTTCGACATCAGGTACGCGCCTAGGTTGGCGTATCCCAGCCCCAGCTGACGGAACGCGCGCGCGTTGTCCCCGATCTTCTGCGTCGGGTAGCTCGAGGGCGTGACGATGATCTCCTGCGCGAGGAACATCACGTCGACCGCGTGTTTGAACGAGTCGACATCGAACGTCCCGTCCGCTCGCCGGAACTTCATGAGGTTCAGCGACGCGAGGTTGCACGCCGAATCGTCGACGTGCATGTACTCGGAGCACGGATTAGACGCGTTGATCCGACCTGAGTTCGGGCACGTGTGCCACTGGTTGATCGTCGTGTCGTACTGGACACCGGGGTCGGCGCAGCGCCAGGCGGCCTCGGCGATCTCCTTCATCAGCTCGCGAGCCGGAATCGGGTCGCCGACCGGCTCACCGGTGCTCCTCGCGATCAGCCGCCAGTCCTCATCGTTCTCGACGGCACGCATGAACTCGTCGGAGACCCGAACCGAGTTGTTAGCGTTCTGGTACTGGATCGAGTGGAAGCCATCGCCGTCGATCGACATGTCGAAGCCGGCGTCCCGCAGGGCAGCGGCCTTGTCCTCCTCCTTGGCCTTGCACCAGATGAACTCGCGAATGTCGGGGTGGTCGACGTCGAGAACGACCATCTTGGCGGCGCGGCGTGTGCCGCCGCCGGACTTGATCGAGCCCGCCCAGGCGTCAGCGCCGCGCATGAACGACACCGGCCCCGAGGCGGTGCCACCACGGCTGAGCGGTTCCATTGATCCGCGAATCTTCGAGAGGTTGATTCCCGACCCCGACCCACCGCGGAAGATGATCCCCTCCTTGGTGTTCCACTCGAGGATCGACTCCATGTTGTCCTCGACCGAGAGGATGAAGCACGCCGAGGCCTGCATCTTCGGATCGCCAACGGGATGCCAACCCACGTTGAACCAGACCGGCGAGTTGAACGCCGCCATCTGGTGAAGCAGGATGTAGGTGAGCTCGGCTTCGAACGCGTCGGCGTCCTCATCGGTCGCGAAGTAGCCGTGCTCACGGCCCCAGCCGGCGATCGTGCCGGCGACGCGCCCGATCATCTGCTTGACCGAGCGCTCCCGGACGGGTGAGCCGAGCTGCCCACGGAAGTACTTCTGCGCCACGATGTTGGTGGCGTTCTGCGACCAGCTCTTGGGAAACTCGACGTCGCGCTGCTCGAAGGAGACCTTGTCCGCGTGTCCGATGCGGGCGTCGCGGAGCTCCCACTCGACCGTGTCGAAGGGATGCTCGCCGGGCGTCGTGAAGAAGCGGCGGACGGTCAACCCCTGGCCCGTCCGCGTCTCCGGTGTGAGTTGTGTCTGAGGTGTGTATTCCATGCCCGCCGGCTCCTTTTTCTCCGCTCGCTTCGGCTGCTTTCTGCCCGGCCCCGGATGAGCCGAGCGGGCAGCGAATACAAGCGCGTGCCCCGGACGGAAAAAGTTTGCCGAGAGGCGCTCGAGCGGAGGGTGGTTGAAGCTCGGAACTACGTTGAATTTTACTCCGCGACGCTCGCGGAAACCCGGAATTTCGGGGTGCGGCTAACACACGAGGCGATCCAGATCACTCATCATGCGACGCGATCCACGCCCAGCTGACACGCTACGCCGATGCGCCTACTCGTCACTGGCGGGGCTGGATACATCGGCTCGATCGTCGGCCGGGACCTGATCGCCGACGGGCACGAGGTCGTGGTCCTCGACAACCTGCGCCAGGGCCACCGCCAGGCGGTTCCCCGCGGCGCCGAGCTGATCGAGGCCGACCTGCTCGATCACGCGGCGGTCGCCGAGGTCCTGGAGCGCGGGTTCGACGGCGTGCTGCACTTCGCGGCGCTCGCGCTGGTGGGCGAGTCGGTCGCGCACCCCGAGCGCTACTGGCGGACCAACGTCGGCGGCACGCTCAACCTGCTCGAGGCGATGGTCGCGGCCGAGGTCAACCGCCTGGTCTTCTCCTCGACCTGCGCCGTCTACGGCGAGCCCGACGAGGTGCCGATCTCAGAGACCGCCGCGCTTCGGCCGATCAACGCCTACGGCGCGTCAAAGCTCGCGGTCGACCAGATGATCGGGCACTTCTGCACGGCCCACGACCTTGGGGCGGTCAGCCTGCGGTACTTCAACGTCGCCGGTGCGAGCGGCGAGCTTGGCGAAGACCACCATCCTGAGACCCACCTGATCCCCAACATCCTGCGCGCGGCTCTCGGCCACAAGCCCTACGTAGAGATCTACGGCACCGACTATCCGACGCCGGACGGCACGGCGATCCGCGACTACATCCACATCGACGACCTCTCGCACGCCCACCTGCTGGCGCTCGACGCCAACCGCCCCGGTGCGCACCAGATCTTCAACCTGGGAAATGGCAGCGGCTACTCGGTGCGCGAGATGATCGCCGCGGCCGAACGGGTGACCGGCGTGGAGATCGCGAGGCAGGAGTCGGCCAGGCGCCCCGGCGATCCGCCGATGCTGGTGGCTGCCAGTGAACGGATCCGATCCGAACTCGGTTGGGAGCCGCGCAAGGCCGAGCTCGAGCAGATCGTCGCGGACGCATGGGAGTTCATGAGCTCGCACCCCAACGGCTACTCAGGGGACTAGGTCAGCCAGCGCCTCCAGGGCCGCCCGCCTCACCTCGTCGGCCGGCGCGCTGGCGTCGACCGTCCGGATCCGTCCCGGCTCCTGGGCGGCGAGCGCCCGGTAGGCGCTGGCGATCCGCTCAAAGAACTCATCATCCTCGGCTTCGAGGCGGTCCACCGGCTCGGCGCGGGAGCGGAGGCGCGCCCGGCCGAGTCGCGGGTCGGCGAGCAGCAACAGCGTTCGGTCTGCCGCCAGACCGCCGGTCGCGAATTCGTTGATCGTCCGGACCGCGTCGATCCCCAGCTCGCGCCCGCCCCCCTGATAGGCGAGGGAAGAATCGACGAACCGGTCGAGCAGCACCCACGTGCCGGAGGCAAGCAGCGGCTGGAGCGCCTCCTCCACCAGCTGGGCCCGCGCCGCGGCGTACAGCAGCGCCTCCGCGCGTGCGCCGATCTGCAGCGCCGGATCCTTGACCAGTTCCCGCAGGCGCTCGGCCGCCGCGACCCCTCCCGGCTCGCGCAGCAACCGCACCTCGACGCCGTGCGCCCGCAGCTCGGCCTCGAGTCCCACCGCCAGCGTGCTCTTGCCCGCGCCGTCGAGCCCCTCGATCGTGATCAGGCGTCCACGGGTCACCGTGGGGGTGGACGGTAGGGGAATAGCATCGGGGTGTGCTCGCAGAACTCGACCGCCACCCGCACGCCCGGGCCGTCCTTGAGCCCGTGCTGCGGGATGACGCACGGGCCTCGCACGCGTATCTCTTCTACGGGCCGGCAGGAGCCGGCAAACGTGCCGCCGCGCGAGCGTTGGCGGCAGAGCTGCTGACCACCGGCTCGCGCGATCCCGCGAGCGCGCGTGCGCGGGTGCTCAGCGGATCGCACCCCGACCTCACGTGGGTGGTGCCGAGTGGTGCGCACGAGATCTTGATCAGCGACATAGACCAGCCGGTGATCGCTTCGGTCAGCAAGACGCCATTTGAGGCGAGCCGTCGAGTGTTCGTGATCGAACGGGTCGACGAGCTCGGCGATGAGGCTGCCAATCGGATGCTGAAGACGCTTGAGGAGCCCGCTTGGTTCGTTCACATGATCCTGCTCACCGACCGGCTCACGGAGGTTCTCCCAACGATCAGCTCGCGCTGTCAGCTCGTGCGGTTTGATGCGCCGCCGGTCGAGCGGGTGGCGACCGACGTGGAGGCGCACCTCGGGGTCGAGTGGGAGACAGCGATGGCCTGTGCGCGCCTGTCACTGGGCGACGCCGACCGGGCGAGGCTTCTGGCCGGCGAGGAGGGCCGCGCGCTGCGCGCCGCCGGCGAGGGGTTGGCCCGGGCGGCACTGAGGGGCACCGTGGGCAGCGAGCGTCCGTGGCTCGAGCTGCTGTCGGTCGTGCGTGCCCGCGGGGAGGCCATCAAGCTCGGGCTCGAGCGCAAGGCCAGCGATGAGCTGGAGCTCCACCCCCGCAAGGAGCGAAAGCGGGTGCAGACCGAGTGGTCTGAGCGGATCAGGCGCACGCGGCGGCGGGTCGAGACGCAATCGCTCGACCTGGCGCTGCAGGTCACCTCGCTGTGGTACGCCGACTCGGCGGCCCTCGCCTGGGGCGCTGAGGAGCTGGTGCGGGCGGGTGATCGGCTGGTGGAACTGCGGGCCGACCGGCGGGCCGATCCAGCGCGGCTGCTCGACGCAGTCGAGCTGGTCGAGGAGACGCGCCAACGGTTCCAGCTCAACGTCTCTGAAGAGCTAGCGTGTGAGGCGCTGGCCTACAAGCTGGAACGGGTGCTGGGTGAGTGAAGCCGGCGCAGCTGTAATCGACGAACTGCGGATGGATCGCCCGCGGCGGGTCTTCCTGCGCCCGCCGGCCGCGTCCGACCGGCAGGAGTTCATCTCGCTGATGCGCCTCAGCCGGTCGTTTCACAAGCCGTGGGCCAGCGCGCCCACCGATGAGGATCGCTTTGCCGCCTACCTGTCTGACGCGCAGCGACCGGATTTCGAGGCGATGCTCGTCTGCCGCTCCGAGGACCTGGCGATCCTCGGGTTCTTCAACCTCTCCCAGATCGTGCGGCGCTCCTTCCAAAGTGCCTACCTCGGGTACGCCGTCGGCAAGCCGTTCGCCGGGCAGGGATACATGCGCGAGGGACTAGAGCTCGTGCTTCGGCGTGGGTTCACGGAACTCGGGCTGCACCGGATCGAGGCCAACATCCAGCCCGGCAACCGTGCGTCGATCGCGCTAGCTCGCGGCGCCGGGTTCAAACGCGAGGGCTTCTCGCCGCGCTACCTGAAGATCGGGGGGCGCTGGCGCGACCACGAACGCTGGGCGATTCTGGCCGACGAGTGGCGTCGGCGATCGGGCTGAGAGGCGAACCCGCAATCTGCCGCCGATCCGTCCGCGGGCATTGACTCTGCTCGTCGCGAGTGGTTGAATCGCGCCGCTAGTGCCGATCCGCGCAAAGGGGGCTCCTGATGAGGCTGCACGCTGTGCTTGACGCCGTAGCTCGGTCGCGACTTTCGCGAGCACCACTGAAGGTCGTCCTTCCCACCGTCGCGGCTCTGGGAGCGGGGACGGCAGTCGCCGTGGGAGCCATCCCGAGCTCCGACGGGACGATCACGGGGTGCTACCAGACGGTCACCCAGTTCTCGCAGGAGACGGGGCCGACCACGCCCTACGGAACCCTCCGGGTCATCGATCCGAGCCAGGCGCCGCCGGCCGGCACCACGAATGCCGTCAGCCCCGAGGTCTACTCGTGCAGTCCCGACGAGGCGACGATCACGTGGAACCAGAAGGGGCAACCGGGGACGCCTGGGGCACCGGGCGCGCCGGGCGCGCCGGGCGCGCCGGGGGCGCCGGGGCAGCCGGGGCAGCCGGGGCAGCCGGGCACCGTGTCCGTCCAGGGCGGCGGCAACTCGGAGATCTTTCTGAAACTCGATGGGGTGACCGGTGAGAGCGCCCAGAAAGGGCATCAAGGCGAGATCGCGCTGGGAGCGTTCGTGCTCCACATGGGCACCAATACGTCTCCGGTTGGCGCCGGTGGCAAGGGAGTGAGCTCCGGCAGGCTGAGCGAGGCCACCTTCTCGTTTGTGAAGGCAGTCGATAAGACGAGCCCGACGCTGTTTCTAGATCTCGCCTCCGGCAGGGTGATCAAGTCGGCGAACATCAGCGTCTACCGCAATACCGGGAACGGCGGCGAACCACGACAACTTGCCGGCTACAGCCTGACCGATGTCGTCATCACCCACCTCGAGGACGCCTGCTCCGCACTACGACCGACGGAGACCGTCACCGGAGTATTTCGCACCATCAAGTTCACGGCGTATACAACAAGCCGAAACGGCCAAACAACGAGCACCACGCAGGGCTGGGACCTGGCGAAAAACCAGAAGGCGTCGCTGCGTTAGGCGAGCTGGCCAGCGAGCGATCACCGGCTTCCAGCCCTGGCGTCGGGCGCCGATAGACTCGCACCGACTGCGCCGACGTAGCTCAGCTGGTAGAGCA
>DAIQND010000022.1:0-907 GCA_036788555.1 Solirubrobacteraceae bacterium
ACTCGTAGGTGACCCGTGCCATCACCAGCCCGGGGGCAACCTCGCAGCGCTCGAAGGCGCGCATCAGCAGGGCAGCGGCCGCCCCGCCATGCTGGGAGTTCGGATCCCACGGGCCGCGGGCGAGCTCGCCCGCCACGAACGAGTCGCCTCGAGCCTCGAATACAGCCTCGCCGGGCATCGGCGGCACACTAACGGCCGACTTCGCCGGCCGCGTGTCGGCATGATTAGGGCAATGGCAGCCGAGATCTCCCTGCCCGGCTTGATCGTGACCGAGCACTCGTTTGACGTGCCGCTCGACCACCAGGCGCCGGACGGGATCAAGATCAACGTCTTCGCGCGGGAGGTCGCTGACCCCGAGGGCCGGCAGCGCCCCTTCCTGGTCTATTTCCAAGGCGGGCCGGGCTTTGAGGCGACGCGGCCATCGGCCGGACGCGACCTGAATGGCTGGCTGAAGCGGGCGCTGGCCGACTTCCGGCTGCTGCTGGTCGATCAGCGGGGCACCGGGCGGTCGACCCCCGTCGGGACGCTGCCGGGGATGACGCCGCAGGAGCAGGCTGACTACCTCGCGCAGTTTCGCGCCGACTCGATCGTCCGGGACGCCGAGTGGATCCGCGAGGCGCTGGGCGTCGAGCGCTGGAGCGTGCTGGGCCAGAGCTTCGGCGGGTTCTGCGTGATGAGCTACCTCTCGCTGGCGCCCGACAGCCTGGTCGAGGCGCTGATCACCGGCGGGGTCCCGGGGCTGGGACTACCGATCGATGAGATCTACGCCGCCACCTACGAACGCGTCCGGGTTCGCAACCGGCGCTACCACGAGCGCTATCCCGAGGATCGCGAACGGCTGGCCCGCCTGCCCCGCCGCCTCGACAGCGACGAGCTCCGCCTGCCGAGCGGGGATCGGCTGACCTGG
>DAIQND010000022.1:917-15982 GCA_036788555.1 Solirubrobacteraceae bacterium
AGTCGGCGACCCGCCGGATGGAGTCGATGTTCGCTCCCACCTCGGCCAGGGCCTGCGCGACCTGACCGAACGCCCGAGCGGTGATCGGCTGACCTGGAGGCGGCTGGCTCAGGTGGGGCGGGAGCTCGGGATGAGTGACGGCGCCGAGACGATCCACCACCTGCTCGAGCTGCCGGCCGACTCGCCCGCCTTCCGGCACGACGCCGAGCGCGCCACCGGGTTCGCGCGCAACCCCATCTACGCGATCCTCCACGAAGCCTGCTGGGCCGACGGCTTCGCGTCGCGATGGTCGGCCGAGCGGATGCTGCCGGCGGACTTCCGAGGCTCTGAGCTCCTGGTCGGCGAGCACGTCTACCCGTGGATGTTCGAGGACTACGGCGCGCTGGCACCACTGCGCGAGGCCGCGGAGCTGCTGGCCGCCCGCGAGTGGCCCCGGCTGTATGACCCGCAGGTTCTCCGCGCCAACCGCGTCCCGCTCGCCGCGGCGGTGTACGTCGAGGACATGTACGTGGAGCGGGCGTTCTCGGAACAGACCCTGGCCGAGGTCGGAGCGGCGCGGCCGTGGATCACGAGCGAGTACGACCACAACGGCCTGCGGGCCGATGGCGAGCGTGTCCTCGGGCATCTGCTCGATCTCGCGCGCGGGCGCATCTAGGAGGCGCCGGGCTCGACCGGACCAAGAGCCGCGGCTAAACTCTCGCGCGATGGCGGACGACATGCACATCCCGCGCGACGAAGCCACCTTCGCGGTCAAGGCCGGGCTGGCCGAGATGCTCAAGGGCGGCGTGATCATGGACGTCGTCACCCCCGACCAGGCGAAGATCGCCGAAGACGCCGGGGCGGCCGCCGTGATGGCGCTCGAGCGCGTCCCCGCCGATATCCGGCGTGACGGTGGGGTGGCCAGGATGTCCGACCCGGCGATGATCCAGGGAATCCAGCAGGCGGTGAGCATCCCGGTCATGGCCAAGGCCCGGATCGGCCACTTCGCCGAGGCGCAGGTGCTGGAGGCGCTCGAGGTCGACTACGTCGACGAGTCGGAGGTTCTCACTCCGGCCGACGAGGCCCACCACATCGACAAGTGGGCGTTCAAGGTCCCGTTCGTGTGCGGCGCCACCAACCTCGGTGAGGCGCTGCGGCGGATCGGCGAAGGCGCGGCGATGATCCGTTCCAAGGGCGAGGCGGGAACCGGCGACATCGTCGAGGCGGTCCGGCACCTGCGGATGATCCGCGGTGAGATCAGGCGGCTGACGATGCTCGGCGAGGAGGAGCTGGCGAGCGCCGCCAAGGAGCTTCAGGCGCCGCTTCACCTGGTGCGCCAGGTCGCGGCTGACGGCCGGCTGCCGGTGGTGCTGTTCTGCGCCGGCGGGATCGCCACTCCAGCCGATGCCTCGCTGGTGATGCAGCTCGGCGCCGAGGGCGTGTTCGTCGGCAGCGGGATCTTCAAGTCCGAGGATCCCGAGCGGCGGGCGCGGGCGATCGTCGAGGCGACGACGCACTATCAGGACCCGGCGCGGGTGGCCGCCGCATCGAGCGGGCTCGGCCAGGCGATGAGCAGCATCGAGTCGGCCAAGCTCGGCGAAGAGCAGCTGCTGGCTCCCCGCGGCTGGTAGTGCGGGTCGGCATTCTCGCCCTCCAGGGCGACTTCGAGGCCCACGCCAAGCTACTGCGCAGCCTGGACGCCGAGCCGGTCGAGGTTCGCGTCCCATCCGAGCTCGAGGGTCTCGACGCGCTGGTCATTCCGGGCGGCGAGTCGACAGTGATGACGCTCGGGATCGAGCGGGAAGGACTGGCCGACCCTCTGCGCTCGCTCATCACTGCGGGAACGCCGGTGCTCGGCACCTGTGCCGGGATGATCATGCTGGACCGGCGCCATCTGGGCGTGCTGGACATCGTCGCCGAGCGCAACGCGTTCGGGCGCCAGCTGCGCTCGTTCGAGGCCGATCTCGATCTGGAGGGCGTGCGGGGCGGGCCCGTCCATGCGATCTTCATCCGGGCGCCCTGGGTTGCCGAGCGGGGGCCCGATGTGCGGGTGCTGGCGAGCGTGGACGAGCATCCCGTCGCCGTCCGCCAGGACCAGCTCTTGGCGATCTCGTTTCACCCCGAGCTGTCAGGCGAGACGCGCCTGCACGAGCTGCTGCTGGGGATGGCCGACGGGCGTTAGCCGGTGAACGAGGGGCGGCGCCGGCGGCGGGCCGCGGCGGTCCGGCGCCCGGCTCGGTGGCCTGCGAGCGTCACCCGCGCCGGCTGGCCGGCGAGGTCGGCGAACACGTCGAGCCAGTGGCGGCGCCCCTGCGCGTCGATGTAGCCGCGCGTGTTGCGCTCGGCCCCCACCTGAGGGCGGCCGGCGAGGTCCATCCAGCTGGCCGGGTGGATCAAGCCGCGGCCGGGCTCCCATACCGCTACCGCCGGTCCGGTGGCCCGGAAGACGGTATCGGCCCCCGAGCACTTCACCGTGTCCGTCAGCCCCAGCGGATTGCGTGACAGCCGTCCGTCGGGCAGGACGTAGCGCCCTTGCTCGACCGCCTCGGTGTGTCCGTAGTGCGAGAGGATCCCCACCAGGGCGCTGCCGAGCGCGTTCGCGGCGGTGGCTGACACCGACTCGGGATCGTCAGCGTGGGCGCAGCCGAAGCGATCGGTGCCACTGGCGCCCGGGTTGCCGGCGGTCGGTATCCCCGCCTCGTTGCCCTGCGGGAAGACGTAGCCGACCATGTCGCCGTCGAGCCCGTCCAAGAAGCGGAACGGAGTGTGCATGTAGGGCAGCGGCCACGGCGGCAGCGGGTCCTGCGGATTGTTCATGTCCGCGGGGCCCACCGGGCCCCGGAAGAAGGTGAACGGGAACACCTCTCCCGGCAGCCCAGAAACTCGGCGTCGCCGATCCGCCAGGCCGACACCTGAGTCTTGATCGACGTGCCGGCGGTCTGCCCGCTGGGGGCGGGTGGCACCGCCGCCTGGCAACCCGGCAGGTAGGCGGGCCGGTTGGCGAAGATGCCGCCGAGCGCTGCCGCCTTGAACAGGAGGTTCTCGACGGGCAGGCAGACCGAGCGGGTCTGCGCCCAGATCGTGCTGCTGCGCGAGGGGCTCGCGCCGTTGCTCAGCGCCTGCTCGACCGCGGCGGCGAGATCCTGGCCAAGGCGGGAGGTCTCCTCGTAGTAGCCGAGCGGGACCTGGGTCCCGCGGCCGGCAAACATCGTGCGGCAGCCCGCCGGATGGCTCGCGTCGTAGTAGCGCTGCGGGATGCGCGCGATGGCGCCGGCGAACACCTCCGGGGTCTCGACGCTTCCGACCGAGCCGGCCATCTCGATGCCCACCCCGCCGTAGCGTTGCTCGAGTGCCGCCCGGAAGAAGTGCGGCCAGTCGGAGGAGATCCACCGATTCTCCTGGTCGAGCGTGTTGCCCCGGTCGGTCCGGCTGCCGGTGTTGAAGCCGAGGCTCTCGGCGTGCTGGCTGACGCTCGCCAGGGTGGCGATCACGTGGCCGCTGGTGCCCACCGCCTGCATCACGGGCATCAGCTGGTCGTCGATATACGGGTAGGAGGACCAGCACTGGCGCAGGTTCTCCGGCTCGATCGCCTGCGCGTAGCGGATGCTCGCCGGCCGTCGCGCCCGGTAGGCGTCCTCGATGGCTTTGGCCGACTGCGCGACCAGGTAGGCGACGAAGTAGTCGTTGACGCCGGATGTGAGCGGGGAGGCACCGCTCAGGCCGAGGCTGTCAGGCGCTGACTCGTCGTGGGTCGCCGAGATCTCGATGTCGTCCAGGTGGTAGCCGTCGGCTCGCACCCGCTGACGGATCCGGTCGGCGTAGACGTTGAACAGACCCTCCTGGTCAACCACCTCGACCGCGATCGTCCGGCTGCGGTTGGAGATCACCAGCGCTCGCGCGCCGACCGGGTCGGCGACGTGGTCGTAGTAGCGGGGGTCGCTCCCACCACCGCGCAGGAAGTTCCCGTCCCAACGGCCGTTGTGGTTGCAGTCGAGGAACGGGTCGCCCAGGTCGTAGTGGCCGGAGCCCTGAGCGTCGAGGTAGGGCTCCTCGAAACGCGAACGGGCGCGGGCCGTTGAAGGCCGCCCCGGCCGGCTGCGCGCAGTTGGCGGGATCCGAGGCCAGCGCGCCCGTCGCGGGCGGGGTGAAGCTCTCAACCGCCGCCCCGACCTGGAAGAGCGCCGCGTGCGTCGCGCGGGCGCTGGTAGAGCTCGCGGCAGCGGCTCCCCCAGCCAGCACGAGCACCGTCACACCTGCTGCCAATCGCCTGCGCGTGATCACCTCCTGCCGGGCCGAGCGCCGGCGATGCTACCCCGGTTCCGGCAGGCGATGCGCCGATCGCGGCTATGGAGTGGAGACGGGGGCCCGCCCGCCCCTGCGACGGCGCTCAGACCATGCCTGGAGGTCTCGCTCGAACGCCTCCCAGTCGAACCATGGGGCCCCGTTCGGATCCGGCGGCGGCTGCTCGCCGACCGGGTCATCCCCCGGCGGAGAACCGCCCCCCGCGTCGCCGCGTGAAAGCCACCCGGCCAGCGCCGAGGTGATGATCCCGGCCGCGAACAACCACACGGCGAGCTCGGAATGATGCTCGAGCAGCGCGAGCCCACCGACGCCATAGAGCAGGAGGGCGGCCGACAGCGGCCAGCGCAGCTCAGCGCGGGGGAGAGGCTTGCGTGGAGGCCGCGCGGACGCGCTGGCGACGACCATCGCCACCAGCGCCACCGCCAGCGCGAGCTTCCAGAAGTATGAGGACGCCACCACGACCACAGCCCTGCCCCCATGATCGACCGTTCAGGCCCGAAGATCAAGCCCTCCGGTTCGGCACCTAACCCGGGCCTGGCCGAATAACGCAACCATGTGTCCCGTTTTTCGGCCAGCCCCCCGCCTACACCACGAGTCCGTGGCGCACGGTGTTCTCGGTCACCGCGCGTGGCTCGACGAAGTGCAGCAGGTAGTCAGGGCCACCCGCCTTGGTCCCGTTGCCCGACAGCCGGTTGCCGCCAAAAGGCTGACGCCCGACCTTGGCGCCGGTGATTCCCCGGTTCACGTACAGGTTCCCGACCGGCGTCCGCTGCTCGACGTAGCGGACGGTCGCCGGGTCCCGAGCGAACAGCCCGCCGGTCAGCGCCACCGGCATCGAGTCCACGATGTCCATCGCCTGCTCGACGTCACGCACCCGCTGGATCGCCAGCACCGGCCCGAAGATCTCCTCGGAGAGCACCGCCGAATCGGGCTCGAGGTCCACGGCGACGACCGGCGGGCAGAACCACCCGCGCGCGGGCAGCTCGAACTCCCCGGTGACGATCCGCCCCTGCTGCGCCGCCAGCGCCGCGTAGCGTCCGACCCGCTCCTGGGCGTCGCGCTCGATCACGGGCGGTACGTCCGTCCCCAGGTCCGCCGCCTGGCCGACCACCAGCACCTCGGCCGCCCCCGCCACCCGCTCGATCAGCGTGTCCGCGATCGCCTCGTGCACCAGCACGCGCGCCGCGGCCGAGCATTTCTGGCCGGCGTAGACGAACGCGGAGGAGACGATCGCCGGGACGGCGTCGTCGAGGTCGGCGTCGGCGTCCACCACGACGCAGTTCTTGCCGCCGAGCTCCGCGATCACGCGCTTGAGGGCCCGCTGGCCGGGACGAACCTCGGCCGCCGCCCGGACGATCTGGAGCCCGACGTCGAGCGACCCGGTGAAGGCGATGGTCTGAACGGCCGGATGCTCGACCAGCGCGGCGCCGGCGTCGCCCTCTCCCGGCACCAGCGCCAGCGCCGACTCGGGCACGCCGCCGGCCCGCAGCGCCTCGACCAGCCGCAGCGCACACCCGGGCGACTGCTCGGCGGGCTTGAGCACCACCGAGTTGCCGGTGGCCAGCGCGGCGGACGTCATCCCGCAGGGGATCGCGATGGGGAAGTTCCACGGGGAGATCACGGCGGTCACGCCGCGGGGCGCGTAGCGCATGTGGTTGCGCTCGCCGGCGACCTGGATCACGTCGGCCCCGGCCTCCAGGGCGACCGCCTGCCGCGCGTAATACTCGAGAAAGTCGATCGCCTCGCAGACGTCGGCATCGGCCTCGGCCCACGGCTTGGCGCACTCCCGAACCTCGAGCGCCGCCAGCTCGAGGCGGCGCTCGCGCATCCACGCGGCGGCGCCGAGGAGCGCGTCGGCGCGCACGCGAGCCGGAACTGCCGACCACTCGCGGAACCCGCGCTCGGCCTCGGCCACCGCCGCGGACACCTCGGCCGACGTGGCGGCGGCGGCGAGCGCCACCACCCGCTCGGGATCGCCGGGGTCGGTCGAGGCGATCTGCTCGCCCGCCCGCTCGCCACGCCCGATCATCACCGGCACCGCCAGCGGCAGCTCCGCCTCCAGCCGCGCGAGCGCATCGGCCAGGCCGCCGCGCACTGCGCCGCGGCGCAGCTCGAGCACCGGCTCGTTGGTGAAGGAAGGGATCTCGGTCGTCGACGTGCTCATCTGAACCGGCGCACTCACCGGGCCTGCCTCGTATCGTGCCGCGGCGGTGCGTCGCCTGGTGCTGCTCTCGTGTGTGCTGTGCGTGAGCCTAGCCTCGCCTGCGCTCGCCCAGGCGCCGCCGATCTTCACCGGGTTTCATTCGGTTCTCGCCTTCGGGGAGGGGGAGGGAACCTCCGGCCAGGATCTGGCGGCCTACGAGGCGACCGGCAGCGTGCCGGCGGCCGACATGAGCCAGGATCAGCAGTACGAGGGCCTTGAGCAGGCGTGGCCGGGCTTCACCACCGCGGACCTGGCGAAGTACTACAAGGACTCAGATTTTCAGCCCCAGCCGTCAGCCAGCGTCGTCACGGGCCTGCTGGGCCAGGTCGGTGGCACGGTCACGGGCTCACCTCCGCAGACCGAGCAGCCCGAGCCCGGCGTCACGATCGTCCGCGACCCGACCTTCCAGGTGCCGCGGATCTACGCCCAGACGCGCGCGGAGGGGATGTGGGCCGCCGGCTACGCGACCGCGGAGGACCGGCTGTTCTTCATGGACGTCCTGCGCCACACCGCCGAGGGGACGACCGCCGAGCTGCTCGGGCCGAGCGCGGTCCCGTCTGACAGCGCCGAGCTGGGCGTGCAGGACGACTCGCCGCAGTCCCTCGAGAACCAGATGAACTCGCTGCCTCAGCGGATGGGAACCGAGGGCGCGCAGGCGCTCGCCGACATCAAGAACTACGTCGCCGGCATCAACGCGTTCATCGACCTGACGCGGATCGACCCCGAGCGACTTCCGGCGGAGTACCCGGCGCTCGGTATCACCCCGCAGCCGTGGACACTGGCCGATTCCGCAGCGCTCGGCGTCTATCTGGTCGGCCAGTTCACGGTGTTCGGCGGCGACCAGGGCCAGCAGTCCGAGGCGCTCGGGATGGCGGTCAAGCGCCTGGGCAAGAAGCTCGGCGTGAAGGTCTACGACGACCTGCGGCTGGCCGCCGATCCGGAGGCGGTCACCACCCTCCCGAAGCGCTTTGCCTCCGATGACCCGGGGCGCGTTGACCGGAAGTCGGTGGCGATGATCGATCCCGGGACGTTGGTGGCGCGTAACGCCGAGACCGGCGCGCCCCAGCTCGGCCCGGCCGCGCCGATCTTCAGCTTGGCGGGCGACCGGGCGGCCAGCCATCTCCCCGGCTGGGCTCAGAGGCTGGCTAGCCAGGGACTGCACCTGCCGCACCTGGAGTCAAACGCGGTGCTGGTCGACGCCGCGCGCAGCGGCACCGGCCAGGCGCTGGCGGTGATGGGGCCGCAGGTCGGCTACTACACCCCCGAGGTGTTCCTGGAGTACGAGCTGCACGAGCCCGGTATCGACGTCAGCGGCGTCTCGTTCCCCGGATCGAGCCCCTACCCGCTGATCGGGCACGGGATCGACTTCGCGTGGACCGGCACCTCCGCCTTCTCCTCCAACGACGATGTGTTCGCCGAACGGCTCTGCAACCCGAACGGCGCAAGGCCCTCGTTCGCCTCCACGCACTACGTCTACCACGGCCGGTGCGTCGCCTTCAGCTCCCGAACCGTGACCGAGCGCACACCGGTGGCGCCGAGCAGTCCGAGCCCGCCGGAGACGATCACCCTGCACACGCTCGACTCAGTTCACGGCCCGATCGGCCACTTCGCGACCGTCCACGGGGTTCCGGTGGCGATCGCCACCTCCCCGGCAACGGCCGGGCACGAGGCCCAGAGCTACGTCGCGTTCATGCGGCTGGCCGAGAACGTCCCCACATCGCCCCAGAGCTTCATCTCGGCGATGCGGGCGTACACGGGCTCGGAGAACTGGTTCTACGTCGATGACAAGAACATCGCCGTGCTCCAATCCGGCTGGTTCCCGCTCCACGCCAAGGGCAGCGACCCCGACCTGCCGATCTGGGGCACCGGGCAGTGGGACTGGCAGGGCTTTGACCCGGCGACCCACGCCTACCGGCGACTGCCCGACAGCGCCAACCCCAACGCGATCAACCCACCGCAGGGCTACCTGGTCAACTGGAACAATGCGCTCGCGCACGGTTGGCGGGTGGCGGCCGGCGACTGGGAGAACGGTCCCGTGGTGCGGGCGAGCATCCTCCAGGACCTGCTCGACTCGGCGCTGAAACACGGCCCGCTCGACCTGGCGGGGATCACCGGGATGGTCACCGCGCCGTCGCTGACCGCCGACCTGCGCGGGATGGCCGTGTGGCCGTGGCTGCGCCGGGTGATCGGCGCGGGCGGCGGGACCCGCGTACAGCAGCTGGTCTCGATACTGAGCGGCTGGGCGGCCGCCGGCTCCCAGCGCCGGGCACTCGCGGGCAGCAACTACGTCGCCGACGGTCCCGCGGTGCTGCTGATGGACACCTGGTGGCCGCTGCTGGTCAGGGCCGAGTTTCAGCCGGTGCTCGGCAAGACGCTGATGGACTTCATCGATCAGCAGTTCAACTCGATCCAGCCCGACGGCATCCGCGACGGCACCGGCAACGGGTTCTTCGCGGGGTGGGAGATGGACGTGCAGAAGGACCTGCGCCAGGTTCTCCACCAGCCGGTGAGAGGCCGCTTCTCCCGCACCTACTGCGGCGGCGGGTCGCTCAGGCGCTGCCGGTCGCTGCTTGACGCGACCCTGCTCCAGGCCGCCGACCAGCTGGCGGCGAAGTACGGCGCCTCGATCTCGAACTGGCAGCTGCCGGTCACCTGCCCGCTCACCACCCCGCCCAGCTGCGACCAGATCGTTCCGGTGGCCGCCGGAGCGATCGACGTCCCACCCCAGCCATTCGACAACCGCGGCACCTTCTACCAGGCGGTCGCACTCAGCGGCCACCGGACGGAGCCGGCGCCGACCACGGGCGCGGCCACCGGCCACCACCCCTCGAACCGTCGGCGCAGGGCCCGCCGTCGCTCGGCAGCGTTCACCGGCTGACGTGACCGGCCTCAAGGTTCTTCACGGCGCCGCGAGCAGCTCCTCGAGCGAGGTCCCCTGGGCCTGGGCGGCCAGGAACGATTCGTTGCTCGTGTTCTCGAGCAGCCGCCTCACCAGGTAGGCCATGCCGGCCACGAGGTCGCCGACCGGGCAGTAGGTCCGCACCCGGAACCCGCGAGCGGCCAGCGCGTCCTGGAGCTCGTCGCCCAGGCCGCGCAGGACCTGAAGCTCGAGATCACGGTCCTCACCCTCCGAGAGGCGGTTGTAGGCGATGGCGTGCGAGACCGAGCGCAGGTTGTGCGAGGCGACCGCCACCCGCACGGCGGGACGCGCGTCGAGCAGCGTCCGCGTGAGCCGCTCGAAGTTGCGGTCGCAATCGGCCTTGACCTCGAACACCGGCACCGGCCAGCCCTCCTGGCGCGCCTCGACCAGCTCGTGATCCCAGTAGGCGCCCTTCACGAGCCGGATGGTCAGCGGCGTGCCACGCGACGCGCTGCTCGTCCAGTCGAGCACCTGATCGAGCACCTCCGGGCTGTCGCGCAGGTAGGCCTGGAGCACCATGCCGGCCGACGGCCCGGCGCGGAACTCCGGCTCGCCCAGCACCTCGAGCACCAGCTCGAGCACCGCCTCGCGCGAATCGAGCGACTCCATGTCGATGTGCACGTGGGCCCCCAGCTCGCGCGCCAGGCGCAGCAGCGGGCGCAGCCGTGCCGCGGCATCCTGCTTGCCTAGCTCGGGCGCGTCGGGACGCAGCAACGGCGTGAGCGCCGAGACCTTGACCGAGACGTTGGTGCGGGGGATCGGCCCGAGGCTGTCGGCCTCGAGCACGGGCTGCTCGGGCCAGCGCGCCGATTCGGCGGCGATCTCCTGGAGCGCCGCGGTGCAGCGGACCGCGTAGCGATCCGCCTCGGGGGCCGTGACCGTCGCCTCGCCCAGCAGGTCGACCGAGCTGGCCACGCCGTGCTCCCAGAGTCCGCGCAGCACCCGCAGTGCCGCGGCCGGACTTTCGCCGACGATGAAGCGATGCGCCATGTGCTTGACCCCCGCGGCTGCCGCGGCCCCGAGCGCCGCCCGGGCCGCGCGCACATCGGAGATCCGCATCGCCGCCGCGATCGGCGGCGCCGCCCGGGGGATTTCGTTTAGGAAGTCGCGCAGGTGCCGGGCCACGTCGTCGAGCGAGCGGCATGCGGGGACGACATCGACGAACCGGAACAGCGCCGCGCGCAGCTCGCGGTCGCGCGCCGCGAGGTCCATCGCCCGGGCGTCAAGCGTGCGCAACGGATGACGCGCCGCGGAGGGAAAGGCGGCGGCCAGGTCGCTGCCGATCCGGCGGATCTCCTGTTCCAGTCGATCGGCGGTGAGGGTCATCCCTGGAGGATGTTGACCGCGCGCGCGACCACCAGCCCGACGGTGACCAGCGAGGCCAGGGCCTGGGCGCTCATCAGCCATTTCGCGGTCGAGGTGAGGGGCATCGTGTCGGTGGGGCTGAAGGCGGTCGCGTTGGTGAACGAGGTGTACAGGTAGTCCACCAGGCGCGGCGACCATCCTGGAGGCGCATACGAGCCGGCGTCGGTCATTTGGACGAACAGGAAGTCCGGGTAGTGCTCCTCGCCGAGCAGCCGGGCGGTCGGTCCGCCGCGATCGAGCTCGAAATACCACAGGCCGAAGAGCAGGACGTTGGTCCCCCAGAGGACGGCACCGGCGGCGATCAGGCTCCTCCCGTTCTGGGCTCCGCCGAGCAGCAGTGCGCGGCACAGCAGCACCAGCGAGACCGTATTGACGGAGGTGACCAGCCCGATGAGTCCCGTCGCCACATAGCGGCGCAGCGTCGAATGCCGGGCGGCCGGGTGCGGGGAGGCGAGCGCAAGCCCAAGCAGCAGGCCGCCCTCCACGGCCGGCAGCAGCCACGTCGGCCCGATGGTCAGCTTCTCCGGGAGGGCCAGATCGAGCGCCAGCGCCGCGGCCACCACCAGCTGGGGCTCCCAATATGGTGAGAGCCGGTCCAGCGTGGAGACCACCGGGGTCCAGATCGAGCGCCGTCGCAGGCGCCGGTGATGACCGCTTTGCATCGCGCAGATACTGGCACGGCGCTGCGACGGCGAAACCGAGCAGGAGGTCGACATGAGCTTCACGAAACCCCTGAGCATGAGACGCATGCTGGCCGTCGTGGCTGTCCCGGCCGCGCTGCTGCTCGCGGCCTGCGGGGGCTCCTCGACGAGCTCCGCCCAGCCGGCCTCGGCGACGACCGCGCCCAGTACGCCAGCCACCACCGCCGCACCCGCGCCGAGCGCTCCCTCCACCACGCCCACGAGCGCGGCTACGACGCCGACGACGTCGCCCAGCGGCGGCGCGGCGGCCAGCGGCGCGCCGCCGTGCCGCGCCGCCAACCTGTCGTTGACCTTCCTGGGGGGCCAGGGCGCCACCGGCCACGGCGAGCTGGGCTTTGCCCTGCGCAACAACGGCCGGCAAACGTGCAGCACCGTTGGCTATCCCGGCATCCAGTTCCTGGACAAGGGCGGCCATGCGCTCACCACCCTGCCCAGCCATACGACGCAGGACTTCTTCGGCTCGGTGCCCGAGGTGGCGCTGACCGTGCCGCCGGGCGCCAGCGTCTCGTTTCGCCTCGGGGTCACCCATGGCGCGGCTTCACCGAACGGCTGCACCACCGCCTACGGGCTTGCAGTGATTCCGCCCAACGACACGGCGTCGGTCCGCACGGTGATCCCGAACGGCGCCTACGAGTGCCAGACAGCCACGGTCTCGCCGCTGGCGCAGGGGACCTCCGCCTACTCCTGAGCCTTGGCGAACCGGCTGACGCCGTCGGCCATCTGTTCACGCGCCGTGCCCTCTGCGACCAGCAGGTCGAGGTGGCCGAGCACCTCGGACAGCGTCAGGTAGGCCTGGGTCACCGCGACGTTTCCCCACAGCCGGAGCGCGATTTCGTAGGCGGTGAGCGGCTCGTGCTCGAGCATGCGCATGATCTTCTCCGCCCGCCGCCGGTGCAGCCGCAGGCGTTCGTCGATCAGCTCCCCGTGGGCGGTGATCGGCGGTCCGTGACCGCTCAGCACGAGCTCCGCGGGCAGCTCGCGAGTGGCGAGCAGCGAATCGATATAGCTCACGAGCGCGTGCGGACGTGGTGCGTCGGCGCCGCCGTCGAGCGGGCGCGAGACCAGCGGGTTTGAGGAGATGTGCGCCAGCAGGTGATCTCCGCCGATCAGGATCCGTCGCCTGGCGTCCCAGAAAACCGTGTCCGAAGGGCTGTGCCCCGGGCGGTGCAGCGCGGTCAGCACGCGATCTCGCAGGACCAGCTCATCGCCGTCCCGCAGCCGCCGCGTGAGCTGGCCGGCCGAGCCGAAGGCGCGAAACGCTGCGCTCATGGCGCCGAGCACGGTCGCCAGATCATCTGGGATTCCGTGGCGGCGCATCACCTCCTGGGCGAACTCGTCGTCAGCCGCCGCGCTGGCGCGGAAGTCGGAAAGGTAGGGGCCCAGCAGCTCGAAGGCGGCGACCTCGGCGCCCGAGCGGCGGGCGAGGATCTCCAGCAGCCCGATGTGGTCCATGTGCTGGTGGGTCAGCACGATCAGCTCGAGGTCCTCGATGCGCCGGCCGTGCTCGGCGAGCGCCCGTTCGAGCGCGTCCAGCGATTTGCCCGAGTTCGGCCCGGTGTCGATCAGCGTCAGCGGCTCGTCCTCGATCAGGTAGCAGTTGACCCGGCCGACCGCGAACGGAGTCGGGATCCCCAGCGCGTGGATGTGCGCGCCGGTGGCTTGGACGAGCGGGTCGGCGGGGCTCGCCGGTGGAGCGGGCGTGCTCAAGAGCGGATCACGCCCAGCACCTTGTCACGCCGTCGCTCCATGTCCTCGGGGGAGCGCAGCGACTCCAGGCACAGCCTGAGCAGTGGCTCCGTATTCGACGGGCGCACGTTGAAGTGCCAGTCCTCGCACTCGACCGATAGCCCGTCGAGCTCGTACTGGCGGGCGTCGGCGTACCGCGCGGCCAGCTCCGCCAGCTTGCCTCCCTGATCCGAGACCTCTGAGTTGATCTCGCCCGAGATGAAGTATCTGGACCGGTAGGGCTCGAGCAGCTCCGACATCCGCGCTCCTCGGATCGACAGGAGCTCGAGGATCAGCAGCGCCGGGATGGTTCCGGAGTCGGCGCAGTAGAAGTCGTGGAAGTAGTAGTGGCCGGACACCTCGCCGCCGAACGCCGCGTGCTCCTTGCGCATCCTCGACTTGAAGAAGGCGTGGCCGACGCGGTTCATCAGCGCCCGTCCTCCGGCGCGCTCGACGGTGTGCGGGACCGCCCAGCTGGCCCGGACGTCGTAGAGGATCGTGGCTCCGGGCTGCTTGTCGAGCATCGACTGGGCGAGCAGGGCGGTCAGGAAGTCGCCGTCGACGAATCGCCCCGTCTCGTCGATGAAGAAGCAGCGGTCGGCGTCGCCGTCCCAGGCGATCCCCAGGTCGGCCTCGCGGCGCACCACCTCGCCCATGATGAACTCGCGGTTCTCCTCGAGCAGCGGGTTGGGCTGATGGTCGGGAAACTCGCCGTTCGGCTCCCAGTAGGCCTCCTGGAGCTCCAGCCCGAGGCGCTCGAGTAGCGGCCCCACCATCGGGCCGGCCATGCCGTTGCCGCCGTCCACCACCACTCGCAGCGGTTTCACCCGGGCCGGGTCGATGAACCGCAGCACCGTCTCGTGAAAGTCATCGTAGATCGAGACCTCCTCGACTCGGCCGCCCCCGGGCGCCGGGCCCAGCCCGGCGTCGATCCTCTCGCGCACGTCGCCTATCCCCGAGTCGCCCGACAGCGCCAGCGCCCCGCGACCCACCAGCTTGGCTCCCGTGTACTGCTTGGGGTTGTGCGAGGCGGTGCACATCAGGCCGCCGTCGAGGTCGCGGCTCCCGACCAGGTGGTAGAGCATCTCGGTCCCGATCATCCCCGCCTCCAGCACGGTCGCGCCCTCGCTGCACATTCCCTGGCGGTAGGCGGCGGTGAGCTCGGGAGCGGTCAGGCGCATGTCACGACCCAGCCCGAGGCGCAGCTGCCCCGCGGGCTTGTGCTCGCGCTCGGCGATCACGCGCACGAACGCGCGGCCGATCAGCTCGGCGATCTCGGCGTCGATCTCCTCGCCGTAGAGCCCACGGATGTCGTAGGCCTTGAAGATCGCGGGATTGGCGACGGCGGTCATCTCGAAGCGATCCTACCCCCAGCCCTGCTTGGATACCGGCGCGTGAAGCCCCCTGTGGCGATCCTCTGCGGCGGGCGCGGCACGCGCCTTCAGGAGCACACGCGGGTCGTGCCCAAGCCGCTGGTGGAGATTGGCGGCCGCCCGATCGTCTGGCACGTGATCCAGATCTACATCGCGCACGGGTTCGGACGGTTCCTGCTATTGACGGGGTACCGCGGCGACCAGATCGAGGCGTTCGTCCGCGCGGAGCGGTGGCCGCGGGGCGTCGAGATCGACTGCATCGACACCGGGCTCGATACCCCCACGGGCGGGCGGGTGCATCACGCGGCGCCGCTGCTGGACGGCGGCGAGCTCTGCGTCACCTACGCCGACGGGGTCGCCGACATCGATCTGGGCGCGCTGCTCAGCTACCACGGGGGGCACGGCCAGCCCGTGACCATGACCGTGGTGCGCCCCCGGCTCCAGTTCGGAGTGGCGGAGCTGGGCGGCGACGGGCTGGGCGTGCTCGCCCGGAACCA
>DAIQND010000022.1:15992-20622 GCA_036788555.1 Solirubrobacteraceae bacterium
CTGGGCGGCGACGGGGTCGTACGCGGGTTCTACGAGAAGCCACGCTCGGAGCAGTGGGTCAACGGCGGGTTCTTCTGTTTCTCGGCGGCGGGGCTCGAGCAGCTCGCGCCGGACAGCGTGCTCGAACGCGAGCCCCTCCAGACGATGGCGCGGGCCGGTCAGCTGCGGGCATTTCGCCACGAGGGCTTCTGGGCCTGCATGGACACCTACAAGGACGCGGTCGAGCTCGGCGATCTGTGGGCGCAGCGGCGAGCGCCGTGGAAGGTCTGGGAATGAGCGCCCTACGCGGCCGTTCGGTGCTCGTGACGGGGGCGCACGGGTTCCTCGGAGCGTGGCTGGTCAAGGGGTTGCTGGAGGGCGGCGCCCGCGTGGTTTCGCTCCGGCGTGACGAGCCGGCGATCTCGAGCCTCGTGCTGCTGGGGTTGCAGGGCGAGGTCGACGTCGTCCACGGCGATATCTGCGAGCCCGCGCTCCTGCCGCGGGTCCTCGGCGAGTACGCGGTCGACAGCGTGTTTCACCTGGCGGCCCAGACGCTGGTGGGGGTGGCCAACCGCTCGCCGCTGTCGACGTTTGAGACAAATATCCGCGGCACCTGGCTGTTGCTCGAGGCCTGCAGGGTGCACGGTGCCGAGCGCGTGATCGTGGCCTCGTCCGACAAGGCCTATGGCCGTCAGCCGAAGCTGCCATACCGCGAGGAGTTCTCGCTGGAGGCACGGCATCCCTATGACGTCTCCAAGGCCGCGGCCGATCTGCTGGCACGCTCCTACTGGCACACGTTCGGGCTCCCGGTGGCCGTCACGCGGTTCGCCAACCTCTACGGCGGCGGGGACACCAACCGCTCACGCCTGGTTCCCGAGGCGGTCTGCGCGGCGCTGGCGGGGCGGCCGCCGGTGGTGCGCTCGGACGGATCGCCGGTGCGTGACTTCCTCTATGTCGAGGACGCGGTGCGGGCCTACCTGGCGCTGTGGGCGGCGCTGGAGGGCGAGGCGGCGCGCGGCCAGGCGTTCAACGCCGGCGCGGATGACCCGCGGAGGGTCGAGGAGGTGGTGGCGCTGGTCTGTCGGCTGGCGGGGGCGCGGCTGGCCCCCGAGATCCGCGGCGACGCTCCGCCGGCCGGCGAGATCGACCAGCAGTGGGTCGACGCCCGTAAGCTGCGGGGACTCACCGGCTGGGCGCCGGAGGTCAGGCTCGAGGAGGGTCTGGAACGGACGATCGAGTGGTATCGCGGCCATCCCGAGCTGTGGCGCTGACCCGTAACTAAACTCCGATTCAGATGTCCGGACACTCCAAGTGGCACTCGATCAAGCACAAGAAGGCGGTCGTTGACGCGCGCCGCGGCCAGCAGTTCACCAAGCTGGCGCGGGCGATCACGGTCGCTGCGCGGGAAGGCGGCGGCGATCCCGACGGCAATCCCGCGCTGGCGCTGGCCATCCAGAAGGCGCGCGACGCCTCGATGCCCAAGGACAACATCGAGCGGGCGATCGGCAAGGGCACGGGCGAGGGAGTCGACGCGGACCGGATCGAGACCGTCGCCTATGAGGGCTACGGGCCCGGCGGGGTGGCCCTGCTGATCGAGGCGCTGACCGACAACCGCAACCGCACGGGAGCCGACGTGCGCCACCTGCTGAGCAAGTACGGCGGCAGCCTGGGCGAGCCCGGCTCGGTGTCCTATCTGTTCGAGAAGCGCGGCGTGATCGTGGTCGACGCCAGCCGCTATGACGAGGAGGACCTGATTCCGGCGATCGATGCCGGCGCGCTGGACATCGCGGTCGACGAGGACGTCTTTGAGGTGATCACCGAGCCGGGGGAGCTGGTGTCGGTCCGCGACGCTCTGACCCGGGCCGGCGTCGACCTGGAGAGCGCCGAGATCAGCCAGCGACCGATGGCACGCGTCCCGGTCGAGGAGGCGGATGCCACCAAGCTGATGCGGCTGATCGACGCCCTCGAGGACACCGATGACGTCTCGGCCGTCCACGCCAACTACGACGTGGACGCCGACGTGCTCGAGCGGATCGCCTCCTAGGGCGCGTTCGCTACCCTCCCGCGCTCGATGCGCCGCCGTGCCCCCCTCAGCGTCGCCGTGCTGGCCGCCTCCGCACTCGCCGCAGCCGGGTGTGGGAGCTCGGGCTCGACGAAGATCGTGCTCGCGCCGTCGGCCGGGGCCACTCAGGCGCCGACACCCACGACGCCCAAGCCCCCGCCCGCGCTGCGCACGAAGCCGGTGGTCCACGTCTCGCCGGGCAGCTGCTCGACCAAGCAGCTGGTCAAGCACGATCTGGTCACCGGGAGCGGCCAGACGGTGCAGGCCGGGCAGACGGTGACCGTCAACTACGTCGGCGTCCTGTGCTCGACCGGTAAGGAGTTCGACTCCTCGTGGAAGCGCAACCAGCCGTTCACGACGCCGCTGACGCCGGGAAGCGTGATCACCGGCTGGGTGCAGGGGATCCCCGGGATGCGCGTCGGCGGGCGCCGCGAGCTGATCATCCCGCCGAGCCTCGGCTACGGCAAGACCGGGCAGCCGCCGACGATCCCGCCTAACGCGACGCTGGTTTTCGTCGTCGACCTGCTGTCCGTGTCCTAGACCCCGCTCCGTCCTCGTCCCCGGGCTCCAGCGCACGGGCGCGGTATAGCGGGATCGATTCGCCCAGCCCCTTGAGCCGGTGCTTGCCCGCGTAGGACCAGTCGAAGCCATCCTGGGCCGCGTCGCGGACCTCCCGGGTGCAGAGCACGCTGCCCGGCCGCGCCACGCCGGTGACTCGGCTCGCCAGGTTGACCACGTGGCCGTACAGGTCTCCGGCACGGGGCAGCGCCTGGCCGTAGGCGATTCCGGCCCGGAGGCTCGGAAGGTCGGCCTGCTCGGCCTCCTCGAGCAACCTCAGCGCCGCGCCCACCAGCCTACGCGCGTCCCGCGCGGCCAGCATCGCGGCGTCGCCGATCGTCTTGACCAGGCGAACGTCTGAGTCGGTGACCTCCGATGCCAGCCGCGCAAACGTGGTGACGACGCTGCCGAGCTCGCCAGGCTCGACCTGGCCGCCGAGGGTGGTGAAGCCGACCATGTCGGCAAAGCAGATGGCGATCTCCTGCTCGCCGACGAGGTGTCCTGCCGCCAGCTCCGCGCGGCTGATCATGCCGCGTTGTACCGCCTCACGCAGGTGCGCCTTGTAGGCGGCGAGCAGCACGGGGCTGAACGCAGGGACGAGCTGCTCGGCCAGCCCGGCAAACCGCCAGGCGACGTCCTGCTCGCTGTCTCCGGCGCGCAGAAACGTGTCGGCGAACGCCGCCACCGTGGTCGCGGCCACCCGGGACATCCCCTCTCCGAGCACGCGGGTGATCTCGGCGATCGCGTCCTCGCCGATCCCGGCGTCGATGAACATCTTCGTCGACTGGGCCGCCGCCGCCTCCTCTTCGCCGAAGACCCGCTCGGTGGCCTCCGCTGCCGGCAGTCCGAGCAGTCGCCGGATCCGCATCAACAGCTCGATCGGCAGACCGGTGCGCTCGTGGATCTCCTCGGCCGTATAGCGGCCGCCAAGGACCCGCTCGACGGGAAGCAGCGGCAGCCGGTCCTCAGCCACCGCCGCCTTGAGCTCCTCCAGCGTGCAGCCGTCCTCAACCAGCCGCTCGAGCAGCTGCTGGCGGGCGTCCCGCTCCGCACCCTCGAGTCCATCCAGCAGCCCGGCGCCGGCAAAATCCATACCGGCATCATCTCTGAATCCGCGTGCGCTCCGCTAGTTTCAGCGCCTCGCATGCTGTCGATCCTGATGCCGGTGTACAACGAGCGCGAGCGCGTGGAGCAGGCGATTGCCGAGCTGCTGGCGACCAAGCTGCCCGCCGAGTTCGAGCTGATCGTGGTCGACGACGGGTCGACCGACGGAACCCGGGAGATTCTGCGGGGCGGGGCGTGGGACGATCGCGTGAGGCTGCTCGAGCATCCGGCGAACCGGGGGAAGGGCGCGGCGGTGCGGAGCGCGCTCGCGCAGGCCCGCGGTGAACTTGCCGCCGTCTTCGACGCCGACCTCGAGTACGACCCGGCCGATCTCGCTGTGCTGATGCCGCCACTCCTCGAAGGCCGCACCAACGCCTGCTTCGGGGTGCGCGCGTTCGACGGCTACACCAGCCATTCGTTTCTCTATGTGATGGGGAACCGGGGCGTTACGCTGGCCTGCAACGTCCTGTTCAACGTCTACCTGCACGACATCATGACCGGGCAGAAGATGATCCGGACGGAAGTGTTCCGGGGCCTCGAGCTGAGCTCGGCCGGTTTCGCGATCGAGCCGGAGATCGCCGCCCGGCTCGTCCAGCGCGGCGAGCGGATCTTCGAGGTTCCGGTGCACTATCGCGCCCGCGCCACCGAAGAAGGCAAGAAGCTGACGGCGCTTGACGGCTTCCGGGCGCTCGGCACCCTGATCCGCTGCCGCTTCTCGCCGCCCCGCTGATGGCGGCGCCGCCGGTCCTCGAGTCTCCGGCGCGCGCGCATTGCTCCTGCGCCGAGGCGGCCGGGCGCGGCCGGGTGGCGCGCGCGTCGTCGCTGTTGATCGCCGCTCTGGTGTGCTCCGGGCTGGCGGCGCTGTCAGCGGTCGTGGCGCCCAGCGTGGCCAGCTATGACCCCTGGGCGTGGATCGTGTGGGGGCGG
>DAIQND010000023.1:0-19829 GCA_036788555.1 Solirubrobacteraceae bacterium
GACCGTCAGGAGTGGGGACGACGGCCGGCGCCGACGTCTGCTCAGGGGTGGGGGCGGGACTGGACGCAACCGGTTGCGCAGCCGCCTGTGGGGTGGACGGGTGTGAAGAGGAAGCTGCCTGCGGGGCGGGGTCGGGGCTTGGGCCGGCGGTCGCAGATCCGCCGGCAGGCTGCGGCGCCGGGTCAGGGCTGAGGTTGCCGCCCGCCGCATACGCGACGGCGACGCTCCAGAGCCCCGCGAGCGACAGGACGAGGATCAGCGCGCCAGTCAATCTGGCGGTGAGAGGTGCGACCGACGGCCGGGTCCTGCGTCCCCCAGAGCCATCCTGCCGCGTTCGGCGATACGTGCGGCGACCGCGCAAGAGCTCCTCAATCGACTCGGTTCCGCCTCGGACGATACGCCTCAAGGTCCGATAGTCAACACCTTCTCGACATCAGGCCGATCCAGTTGCAACGGTTCTTCCACCGCACAATGCACCGCGCAAAGGTGTATCGGCCCGAGGTGGAGCCAGCCTCGAGCGCGTGACCGAGGGCGTGACCGAGCGCTACCGGACGCGTGACCGAGCGCTACCGGACGGTATCGCCCGCGGATATCGCGGGCCGCGGGCCGCGCCCGGCCTGCGCTCCGGTCGCGGTTAGGCCCGCTCCGACGGGGGGTTCGGAAACAAGAGGGCTGCGCGGGGACCCCGGGACTCGGAGCGGGGGCGCGGGCCGCCGAGGCTGATCCGGGCCCGCTCGACCAGGCGGCGGCTGCGCTGCAGGGGCCCGGCTGCCTCCTGAGAGCGCAGCGGCGGCGGCGACTCGGACTCGAGCACGAACCCGCCAGCCAACAGATTGGCGCCCGGGGCGTGGGCGTCACGCAGGTCGGTAATGGCGCTCCGCAATGCCGCGATCGCGCAGGTGGTTGCGGCCACGAGCTCGTCGTTGTCGGCGGCGAGGCTGCGGACCAGCTGGAGTTCAACCAGTGCGGCGCAGCTTGCCTCGAGCGCCGCCTCGACGTATTCGGCCAGGAGAGGATCTTCGGGAAGCTCGCTCATCGTCTCCATCCGATCTGGGCTGGTGGGGGGCAACGGCCTCGGGCCGCTCCGTGACCGCGGGTGTTACACGCCACGGAGCGGGCCAAGGACCAGGCGGCAGACTCGCTCGGAAAGGAGCCGCCGCCGAGTGGGGGCGCATTGAAGTATCGGGTCGCTCTTCGTCGTCACCCCCACGTGTCCTGTATTTCGCCAACAACCTGGCGCCTGATTCGCAAAAACTGCACCAATCAGTGGTATCCGGAGTGGTTGCGGTGGTATCTTCGAGTGGTATCGCCGGTGAGGGGCCTGAAGCATCGGTGGTGGGCCGGACCGTGAGCAGACCGTCTGAACACATTGCCGCCGCCGACCGGGATCGGCTGGTCGAATCGCACCTGCCGCTGGTGCGGGCGATCGCGCGACGGTACACCGGCCGCGGCGAGACATTGGACGATCTCGTCCAGGTGGGGTCCCTCGGGCTGATCCGGGCAAGCCGGCGCTTCGAGCCCGATCGCGGCATCGCTTTCGCAACCTTCGTCGCGCCCGCGATCGAGGGAGAGATACGACGTCACCTGGGTGACCACGCCGGCGCACTGCGCATCCCCAGAGAGCTTCAGCGGATGACCGGCGAGCTGCGGCGCCGCCGGCAGGAACTGAGCGGCGTGCTGGGACGCGAACCCTCCACCGAAGAGCTCGCCGAAGCTCTCGGGGTGCAGCGGGGGGACGTCGAACTCGCGCTCGAGGCTGAGCGGGCACGTGATCAGATCCCCGGGTCGGCAGACGAGCTTGAGTTCTCCACCGAGTATGAGTTTCCGAGCGCGACCCACGATCGCCTGTCGGTGGCCGACAGCGCGCGCGTCCTCGACGAGCGAGAGCGGCGGATCGTCTTCCTGCGCTTCCATGCCGACCTCACCGAGCGCGACATCGCCCAAGAGCTCGGCCTCTCCCAAGCCACCGTGTCCCGGCTGCTGGCGGGTGCCCTCGACAAGCTTCGAGACGACCTGACCGACAGGAAAGCCGCGGATAGCGACGCCGGTAGCGGCCCCGATCCAGCGGTATCACCAGGTGAAGACGCGGGTGGCGTGCAAGAACCCGCCCAGAAGCGATCTGCGCCCGGGCCGCGGGCAGGCGGCCGATCTAGAATGGCCCGGGTGGCCGCCTCGCCGCAGAAGGCCAGCGCCGGGGAGACGGCGCCGCAGGGCCAAGGCTCAGCGCCAAAGGCATCGACGCCCAGCGGCCGCTTCCTGGTCCGCATGCCGAGCGAGCTCCACCAGGAGCTCAGCCAGGCGGCTGAGCGCGAGCAGGTCAGCCTCAACCGCTACGTCACCCAGGCACTGGCCGAGTCGGTCTCGCCGCACGCGGCCGCGGAGGCCGACGGCGCCGACGCGACCCGCGCCGCGGCGCCGCGGCGCCGGGGCTTTCGAATGCTCGTTGCGGCGAACCTGGTGGTGATCGTGATCGCCGCCGCGGCGGCGATCACGTTGCTGGTTCTCGCGCTCGAGCGGGGCATCTAGCGCGGGCGGCGATCGCCTGCAACCGCGCGTGCGGCCTGCAGGATCAGCGTCCTGGAGGGCGAAACGGCGCCCGTGCGCGACCGTGGCCTTCACTCGATCCTCGAGGCTTTCACGAGAGAGGCGGCGAGCCAGCTGGCGGCCGAGGCCGCAGACGGCGCCGAGATCCCGTTCGAGCTGGCGCAGGCAGATCCCCGCCCGGGGCGGGTGCCGCTCTACTGCTATCGCCCGCTGACCGGCGAGTTCATCGACTCACAGCTGCCGGTGCTGGCCAGGCTGCCAAGTTACCTCGCGGCCGCCCGCGCGCTCGCGGTGGTGGAGCGGGTCGGCGCCTACCTGACCCGGCGCGGTTATCAGAGCGTCCCCGAAGAACCTAGGACGCGGGCCGAGCTGGCCCTGAGGGCGTTGCTGCGGGCGGTGTTTGCTGACCGCAGCGAGTTCGGGTTCGAGCCCGAGCGCTTCGAGCTGGCGTATCGCGAGCTTGAGGAGACCCTGTACGAGGGCCAGACCCTCACCACGGTGATCGCACCGCTGCTCGGGCTGGCCCTCGATACGACGACGGCCGAGCTGCCGCTCGGCGAGGGTCTGTCGCTGATCCGTGCCGACAAGCTCGACGGGGCGCCGGAGCAGGCGATCTGGGGGGAGTCAGGAGACCCGCAACTGCTGGCGGTGCTGAACGTGGCGCACGATCCGGGCGAGCCGCCGTCGCTGGCGTCAGCGCGAAGCAGGTTCCGTCGCCTGCTGAGCGCGCTGCGGTTGTTCGAGCGCGGGTCCTACGCACTTGCGCCGGTGGCGTGGGCGCGTAGCGGAGGGGGCGCGTGGTGGCCGGTCGCCTCCGGAGGATCTGGACGCGGTGGGCTGCCACTGCTGATCGAGGCCTCGCAGGAGGATGAGCTGCGCGCCTTCTGCAGCCTGGTGGCGCGACGCGCGCCGCGGAGCGGGCGGGTGGGCTGGGCGCTCGGTCGCTTCGAGCTGGGGGCCGAGCGTCAGGAACCAGGCGAGGGACTCACCGACCACCTCCTGGCGCTGCGGGCGCTACTTGAGCCGGAGGGCCCCGCCAGCGGGCGGCTGGCGTGGAGGGTCGCGGCGATCTGCGTGCCGCCCGACCAGCGGCTCGCGGCAACGGAGCGTGTCGCGGCGGCGGTCGCGCTCGAGCAGGAGCTGATCGCCGGAGCGTCGCCGAGCGCGCCGGAAGCCGATCAGCTGGCGGCGGAGATCGCCGAGCATCTACGAGCACTGCTGCGCGACATCATCTGCGGCCACCTCGATCCCGATCCGGTGCCATTCGCCGATGAGCTGCTTGGCGCCACCGGCGATGCCCCGACGGCCGAACACCCGATACCCTTGGCAGTGGCCGCTCCCCACTCGGCCCCCTGAAGAGGGTCGGGAGTGTCCTGCCCGCCAGGCACGACATGTAAGTCCTGGGGCTCTGAAGTAAATAGGGGGAGCGCGACTGCAGATTCGAGCGGGTGACCCCCGCTCGTTTCTGTATCGGGTGCGCCTCCGGCCGGTTTCCGACCTCGTCGCGCGGGGGTAGGCCGGATCGCGATGCCCACCGAGCCCCAGCCCCCGACCCTCGCCGAGGTCGTCCACCGGGCGGTCGAGGTCTGCGAGGACAGCGCCAGCAGCGGCCTGGACGAACTGCTCGAGCGCTTCGAGGACGCGGACGAGCCGATCACCGCGGTGACGGATCTCGAGGGCCGGCTCCGTGATCAGCTCGGGCCGGTGGAATTCGACGAGGACGACGGCGCGCTGACGATGGCGCGCGCGGTGATCGTGTATCTCGGCCATCGCCGTGACGAGCTCGACGGAGACCCGATCGAGCTGCTGCGGCTGGCCGTCCGGGCCGAGTTCGACGGGCACCCTCCGCCGCACGTCGAACGCTGGCTGAGCCAGCGCGGCATCCAGGTTTGACAGCGAACCGCGGGCGGGGGGCGACGCTGGACGATGACTATGCTGCCGGCATGGCACCTGTGCGGGCTCCGAACGTCCATCCCAGGTGCCTCAACGTCCCGCGCGTGAACGACGACGGCTTTGAGGAGCTCTGCCACCTGGTGGCAGAAGGCGATCCCGACACCGCGCTGTGCGGACAGGATGTCAGCGGCTACCCGTGGGATCCGCCGTGGCCAGTGTGCGAAGCCTGCCTGGCCGTCTCGCGAGGGCAGCTCAATTGAGCGAGGTCGAGCTGACGTGCGTCGTGGAGATCCCCAAGGGGAGCCGCAACAAGTACGAGTTCGATCCAGCGCTCGGCGCGATCAAACTCGACCGGTTCATCTCCGCGTCGGTCGTGTACCCGACCGACTACGGATTCGTGCCGGACACGCTGATGCCGGACGGAGACCCGCTGGACGTGCTGGTCTGCGTCTCAGAGCCGACCTTCCCCGGCTGCGTGGTCCCCTCCAAGGTGGTAGGGCTGTTCAGGATGGCCGACGAGAAGGGGGACGACGATCACGTCGTGTGCGTGCCGTGTAGCGACCCGGGGTGGAACTCGCTCGAGGACGTGGAGGATCTGCCCCGACAGCTCCGCGCCGAAATCACGCACTTCTTCACCGTCTACAAGGACCTCGACGAGGATCGGCACTCCGAAGTCCGGGGGTGGGGCACCCGAGACGACGCGCTGAACACCCTGGCCCGCGCCCGCGAGGACTTCGAGCGCCAGCGCGCGGGTTAGCGCCGGCTAGGCGACCAGATCGGCCAGCAGCTGTTCGCGCTCGGGCGCGCTGGCGAACAGGTAGCGGCGCATCTGGAGCAGGCCCTCGAGGTCGTGCACGTCCTGGTCGAGCTGCGGCACGAGCACCAGCGGCTCGTCGCCGAGCGCCTGGGCCAAGCGCTCGACGTTGCGATCGTCCCGGCGGGCGAGCACGTGGTAGTCGTTGAAGTTCTGCGCCCCCCGCGCGGCCAGGTCAGCGCCGAGGACCCGCCGCAGTGCGGGCCTGACGTCGTCGGCCTCGCCGCCGTTCAGGAGATCGTGGTGGACGCGGTTGACGATCACGCCCGCGAACGGCAGACCCCCGTGCTCGAGCGTCCGGTGAAACCAGATCGCCTCATCGATCGGCTCGCGCTCGGCGGAGGTGACGAGCAGGAACGCCGTCGTCTCGGCGCGCAGCAACTCCTCCACCTCGGTGGCGCGCCGGTTCAGATCACGCGTCATGTCGCCCAGGAGCGAGAAGAACGTCCCGAGGTCGGTGAGGAGGTCGACACCGGTCACGCGGCGCAGGCCGGCGAGGAACGGGCTGGCGCTGCGGCCGAGCATCCGGATCCCGACGCCGGTGGGACGGGCCAGCGCCTTGAGGCTCCTGGCCTCCAGGAACGAGCTCAGTCGCTGCGGCGCCTCGAGAAAGTCCAGCGCGTTGCGTGACGGGGGCGTGTCGAGCACGAGCAGATCGAACTCGTGTGCCTGGTCGAGCTCATAGAGCTTGGCCACCGCGGTGAACTCCTGCGAACCTGAGACAGCGCCCGAGAGCTCGCGGTACACCCGGTTGGCCTTGATCGCCTCGACCCGCTCGGGATCGGGGGCGATCCGCTCGATCAGCTCGTCGAAGGTCCGCTTGGGGTCGAGCATCATCGCCCACAGCTCCCCGTCGAGCTCGAGCCCGCCGACCAGGCGGCTGGGGTCCATCCGGTGGGGCTCGTTGGGAAGCTCCTCTACCCCCAGCGCGTTGGCCAGCCGCTGGGCGGGATCGATCGTGACCACCGCGACCTTCAGACCGCGGGCGGCCATGCCGAGCGCGATGGCCGCCGAGGTGGTCGTCTTGCCGACGCCGCCTGACCCGGCGCACACGCAGATCCGCTTGCCCTCCAGCAGCTCGGCGACGCTCACAGCCGGCGTCCCTTCAGCGCCGCGCTCAGCGCATCGGCCAGCGTCTGCACCTCGGAGGTGCCGAGCTGCTCGGCGAACACGTAGGGGAGCTCCACGAGCCGGCCGTTGACCCCCGCCTTGAGCCGCGCCTGCTGCTCGCGCTGGGTCCGGGCCCGGGCGTGTTCGGCCAGCGCCGCGCGCAGCGCCGAGCGCGGCAGCGGCGAGCGGCTGCGGCTGAGCGCATCCGCCAACTGCTCGAGCTCGGCCTCGTCGAAGCGGACGGGGTAAAGCGCATTCAGCACCACGAGGTCGAGCGCCAGCTGCTCGCGCTCGAGCGCTTCGCACAGCAACAGCGTCTCGTTGACCGGCATCTCCTCCGGGCTGGCGACCGCCACCACGCCGGTGAACTCGGCATCGGAGATCGTCTCGGCGATCGTCCGCCCCTGATGGGCGATCGGACCGACCCGCGCGATGTCGGCGAACGTGCGTGGCGTCCGGAGCAGCCCCATGCCGTGGCCGGTCGCCGGCGCGTCGACGATCACCAGGTCGTAGGCGGGAGCACCCTCGGTGCGCCGGTGCAGCTGCGCCAGCTCCCATACCTTGCCGATCGAGAGCAGCTCGCGCATCCCGGGAGTGGCCATGGCGAAGGTCTGAAACAGGCGGCTGGCCCCGAGCGCCTGGCCGAGCGCGCCGGCCTTGACGTGGAGGTACTCGTTCATCGCGTGCTCGGGGTCGATCGAGATCGTGAACAGCCCCGGAGCGATCTGGATCTCCTCGAACCCGGGCCCGTAGCGGTCGAACAGCCGCTGGATTCGCTGCTGGCTTGAGAGCTCGGCGATCATCGTGCGCAGCCCGCGCCGGGCTCCAAGCAACCCGAGCGCGGCGGCGACCGTCGACTTGCCCACGCCTCCCTTGCCGGTGACGAAGATCAGGCGCTTGTCGAGCAGGCGAGGCACGGTGGCGCAGGGTAGCTACCCGCCACGCCTTGCACGTTCGGCGGAGGATTCCGTCATCTGCCTCCGAATAGGTGCGCGTATGAGTTCCTCGAGCCACCGGAGCCTGCCGTGACGGCCACCTTGCGGGTGATCGCCTTCGCCAACCAGAAGGGCGGCGTCGCCAAGACCACGACCACCCTCAACCTGGCTGTCGCCTTCGCCGAGGAGGGACATCGGGTCCTATGCGTCGACATGGATCCGCAGGGCAACCTGACGATGTCCCAGGGGATCGATCCCGACACTCTCGAGAAGTCGATGTACGACGTGCTCGTCCACCACATCTCGATCCGGGAGGTGATCCGCAAGCGCGAGGTGGACATCGCCTGCGCCTCGATCGACCTAGCCGGCGCTGAGATCGCGATGTCGACGATGATCGGGCGCGAGCGCTCGCTGCAGAAGGCGCTGGCGCAGGTGGAAGAGGACTACGACTTCGTGTTCATCGACACCCCTCCGAGCCTCGGGCTGCTGACGATCAACGCGCTGACGGCCGCTGACAAGGTGATCGTCCCCGTGCAATGCGAATATCTGTCCATGCGCGGGCTGATCCAGCTCCAGAACACGCTGGCGATGATCCGCGAGAACCTCAATCCCGACGTCGACATCGAGGGGATCTTGCCGACGATGATGGATACCCGTACGCTTCACGCCAAGGAGGCGATCGAGCTGCTCGAAGAGAACTTTGGCGACCGCGTGTTCGCTTCGCGGATCCGAAAGACGATCCGCTTTGCGGAGGCGCCGGTGAAAGGCATGTCGGTGCTGAAGTACGAGCCGGACGGGATCGCCGCGCACTCGTATCGCCAGCTTGCCAAGGAGGTTCTCGCCCATGCCCACCGGTAAGCGCGCGAGTATGCGCGAGGGCCCGCTGGCCGCGCTGTTTCGCAAGACGACCGAGGACACCGCCAAACCGTCCGAGCCCGAATCGCCGCCGGCGGCTGAGAACCCCGCGCCCGAGGCGCGTGCCTCCTCGGCGCCGCGGCCGCCCGCGCCCGCGCCGGCGCCGGAACCCCCTGGGTTTGAGCCGCCGCGGCCGCCGTCGCCCCAGGAGCGGCTGCGCCACGCGTTTTCCTCAGATATCCCCGAGAACCTGCTAGAACGCCCGGCGCGCTCGCGTCCCCACGGCGACGCGCTGCTGCCGGCGGAGCGTTACGCCGAGACCTACACCCGTCACGCCCCGCTCGGGTCGCCGATCATCCGCGTGGTCGGGGTCGGCGGCGCCGGCGTCAACGCCGTCAACCGGATGGTCGAGGCCGAGGTCGAGGGCGTCGAGTTCCTGGCCATCAACACCGACCTGCAGTCCCTCCAGCTCTCGGCTGCCCACGAGACGCTGCACATCGGCGAGACGGTCACCCGCGGCCTCGGATCGGGGGCCGATCCCGAGCTGGGGCGGCGAGCGGCTCACGAGGAGCACGACCGCATAAAGGCGATGCTCCGGGGGTCCGACATGGTGTTCATCGCGGCCGGGGCGGGCGGCGGAACGGGCACCGGAGCAGCCCCGATCGTGGCGCATATCGCGCGCGAGCTTGGCGCGCTGACCGTGGGCATCGTAACTCGGCCGTTCAACTTCGAGGGCTCGCGCCGGCGCGAGCAGGCCGAGGCGGGGATCGCTGCCCTTGCCGAGCAGGTCGACACGCTGATCGTGGTGCCCAACAACCGGCTGCTCGAGGTGCTCGATCGCGGCACCTCGATGGTCGAGGCGTTCCGGGTGGCCGACGACGTCCTGCGCCAGGGGGTGCAGGGGATCTCCGACCTGGTCACCCTCCCCGGGCTGATCAACCTCGACTTCGCCGACGTGCGGACGATCATGTCCGACGCGGGCAACGCGCTGCTCGGGATCGGGATGGGGACCGGCGAGCGGCGCGCCATCGATGCCGCCGAGCACGCCGTCTCCTCGCCGCTGCTGGAGACCAGCATGGAGGGCGCCCGCTCGATTCTGCTGTCGATCACCGGCGGCAAGAACATGTCGCTGTGGGAGGTCAACGAGGCCGCCAAGGCGGTCAGCGAGGCTGCCCACCCGGACGCCAACATCATCTTCGGGGCGATGCTTGACGAGAAGCTCGACGACCAGGTGTGGGTCACCGTCGTCGCCACCGGATACGGCGACCGGCGCCCGCGCCGGACGGAGGTCGAGTCCAGGCGGAGCGAGGGGTTCCCGCCCACGACGCTTCCGGAGCCGCATGGCGAGCCGCGGGTCAGCCGCATCCGTGAGCGCCCGCTGCGCCCGGTGGTCGAGCTCGACGTCCCAGAGTTCATGCCGCGCAGGTAGGTTTGGCCGAGCCGCAGCTCGGCGTGGTCGCGGCCGGTCACGAGGTGACCGCCCAGGTCGGGGCCGAGGTGTTACGCGCCGGCGGTAACGCCGTCGACGCCGCGGCCGCCGCGGTGCTCGCCTCGTTCGTGTGCGAGCCCCTGCTGACCGGGCTGGGAGCCGGTGGCTACATGCTGGTGGTGGCCCCCGACGCACGCCCGGTGCTGCTCGACTTCTTCGTGGAGGCCCCGGGGCGCGGCGCCGGCGGGGCCGAATCAACCCGTCGGCCCACGAGGAGCTGATCCCGATCACCGTCTCGTTCGGCGACGCGATCCAGGTGTTCAACATCGGCGCCGCCTCGGTCGGCACCTACGGCACCGCGGCCGGGCTCGACGAAGCCTGCGGCCGCTTTGGCCGCCTTCCCCTGGCCGACCTGGTGCGCCCGGCGGTCAGGCTGGCCCGGGAGGGGGTCGCGGTCAACGCTCAGCAGGCCTACGTGTTCGAGATCCTGGCCGACATCGTCCTCTCGACGCCGGAGGCGATCGCGCTGCTCGCCCCCGGCGGGAGCGTCCCCCGCGTCGGGGAGGTGGTGCGCCAGCCCGAGCTGGCCGACAGCCTCGAGCGCCTGGGGGCGGAAGGCCCGGCGCCGTTCTACACCGGCGACATCGCCGCCGCGATCGTCGAGTGGATCTCCGCCCGCGGAGGCATGGTGACCGCCCGGGACCTCGAGGCCTACGCGGTGATCGACCGCGAGCCGGTGGCCGTCTCGTACCGCGGACGCGAGGTGCTCACCAATCCACCGCCATCGGCCGGGGGAATCCTGATCGCCCGCGCGCTCGCCGCGCTCGACGCAGATCCCGCGCCGCCCGACGTGGAGCGACTGGTCGAGGTGATGGAGCGGATCCAGCGCGAGCGCACGCCGGAGTTCCTGGCCGGGCTGGACGACCCGGAGTTCGTCCGGCGATTTCTGGGCGGGGGCGGACTCGGCTCCACCACCCACATCTCGGTGCTCGACCGGGACGGTTGGGCGTGCGGCGTGACGTGCTCCAACGGGTCGTGCTCCGGGGTGGTCGTGCCGGGAACTGGTATCCACCTCAACAACATGCTCGGCGAGCAGGACCTGAACCCGCTCGGCTTTCACCGCCACCCCCCGGGGCGGCGGCTGCCGAGCATGATGGCTCCGACGGCGGTGTTGCGCGAAGGCAGGGCGGAGCTCGTGCTGGGCAGCGCCGGATCCAACCGGATTCGCTCGGCGATCCTCCAGACGATCATCCGCGTGGTCGACGACGGCCTGCGGGCGGGGGACGCCGTGGTGGCGCCGCGGGTGCACTTCGAAGACGGGGTGGTATACGCCGAGCCGGGGGTCGACACCTCGGCGCTCGAGGCCGCGGGACGGGCGCTGGCGCGGTTTCGAGGGCTCAACCTGTTCTTCGGCGGCGTACAGGCGGTCGAGCGCGGCCCCGCGGGGGGGTTCTGGGGCGGTGGGGATCCGCGCCGCGGCGGCGCCGCCGTCACGGTTGAGGGATGAGCTGGCGAGGTGCCGTGGCGGCGCTCGCGCTCGTGATCTGGGCGGGCGGCTGCGGTCTGAACGTCCAGTCGCCTGACCTGTTCCTGCTCACGCGCACCGGGCAGGGCCAGCACCTGGCGCTCCTGGTCAACGATGGCGGGACGATCCGCTGCAACGGTGGCAAGCCGCGGACGCTGCCCGATCCGCTGTTGATCCAGGCCCGGGATCTGGCCAGCGGGCTGGGCGGTGACGCTCAGCAGAAGCTGAGAATTCCCTCATCCGCCAACAGCGTCTACCGCTACACGATCCGCCTGCAGCAAGGCACGATCTCGTTCCCGGACACCGCCACCGCGGGCGGCAGGTACCCGCGGCTGGCACAGGCCGAGCAGTTCGCGCTCCAGGCCTCGCAGCAGGCGTGCCAGCTCGGTGGCTGACGCCACACGCCTGTACCCTGACAGTCGATGCGGAGCGTCGATCGACACTGGTACCTGGACGTCAACTCGTTCTCGCGCCACACCGGCGGGTTGCACGGCTTCATGGAGGCCTACGCCCTCTGGGCGGGCCTGGTGGTGCTGGCCTTGATCGTGGTGCTGGCCTGGCTGTGGTCGCGCCAGCATCGGCGACTTGATCGCGTCGTGACGGCGGTGCTCGCCGGGGTCAGCTCTCTCATCGCGCTGGGGGTCAACCATTTCGTCTCGCAGGCGGTGGCGCGAACGCGACCCTGCCACGCGCTGCACCATGTCACGGTGCTTCTCTCCTGCGCGAGCGACTACTCGTTCCCCAGCGATCACGCGGTCATCGCCGGGGCGCTGGCCATGGGGCTTTTGTTCTTCGACCGCCGGATTGGCTTTGTGGCCGTGCTGTTGGCGCTGTTCCTCGCCTTCGCCCGCGTCTACGTGGGCGTTCACTACCCGGGCGACGTGATCGCCGGGCTGCTGCTCGGCGCCGTGATCTGGACCATCATCTGGGTTCTGTTCCGGCGCCCGGGCCTGATCGCCGCCGAGCGACTGGCGCGCTCGCCGTTGCGCCTGCTCGTCGCCGCGGGGACTATGACCCGAACCTGATCTTCCCGTTGGACTGCGCGCGCTCCTGGGCGCGCTCCACGAGCTCGAGCCGCTCGAGCGCGGCCCGGAACAGGCGGGTGACCAGCCGCAGGCGGGCGTTCTCGGCCCGCAGGTCGAGCAGGCCCTGCTTGGCGTCCGGTCCGAAGTCCACGGTGGCCGCCATCTCGTAGGCGCCCATCTCAGCCAGCTCACCGGCGTCGGGATCGCCGTCGGTGGCGCGCCGCACCAGCTCGGCGTACGCCTCGTGGGCGCGATGCAGCAGCTCCGGATCGACCGGCTCCTGGCGATCCTCCAGGAACTCGATCACGCCCGCCGGGTAGGCGAGGTGGCGCTGGCGCTCGAGCACCCGGAACGGCCGGGTTCCGCGGGTGAGGATGTTCATCCGCCCGTCGTCGGTGCGCTCCAGCACGCGATCGATCTCGCACGCGCACCCGTTTTCCCGCAGCCCGTCGTCGGAGAGCCAGAGGATCCCGAACTCCTTCTCCTCCTCGAGGCACTCGTTCATCATCGTCTTGTAGCGCTCCTCGAAGATGTGCAGGGGGATGAGCTCGCTCGGGAGGGCCACAATCCCCAGCGGGAATAGCGGAAACTCGCGCTCCAGCTGCTTGGGCATCGTCCGCTCAGTCTAGGCGTCACGCCTTCCGCGCCGACAGCAGCAGGTTGTAGAAGATCGCGGCCGGCAGCCGCGGCTCGAGGATGTGGTGATCGACGCGCTGAAGCGCCAGATAGCCGTGAAACGCGTACTGGCGCCAGAGCATCGGCACCTGCGCCGGATCGGCGCGAGCCTCGAGCGAACGGTTGAACCAGCCAAACCAGTTGGCGACGAGCTCCTCGCCCCGAACCTTGACGGCGGTGAACCCGGCCCGCTGGGCGAGCGTCGTGAGGTCCTGCGGCGCGAACGCGTGGATGTCGACCAGCCGCTCGAGAGCGTGGTCCTCGGCGCCGTGTCCGTTGGACTCGGCGGCTGGGGGTGGGGGAGAGATCCGCAGCAATGCGCGCCACAGCGGAGCCACCGCGCCCGCGCCCCATTTGGGAACCGCCGCCAGACGGTCCCCGGTCCTCGAGGGCTCGCCAGCGAACACGATCCGCCCGCCGGGGCGCAGCACGCGGTGAAACTCCCGAAACGCCCGCTGGAGGTCTGGCAGGTGGTGAAGCACCGCGTGCCCCAGCACCAGATCGAAGCTCTCGTCGGAGAACGGGAGCGACTCGGCGTCGGCCCGGGCGGCCCTGACCTCGAGCCCCAGCCGCGCCGCGTTCGCGGCCAGCGTGCGCACCATCCCGGGCGAGATGTCGGTACAGGTGGCCTCCCGCACCACGCCCGCCTGAAGCAGGTTGAGGCTGAAGTAGCCGGTGCCGGCGCCGATCTCGAGCGAGCGGTCATAGCCGCGATCGAGCTCGGAGCCCAGCACCTTGCGGAGCTTGCCCAGGACCTGGCCGCGTCCGACCTCGCCGAAGTCGATCCCCCACTTGGAGTCGTAGCTGGCCGCGGCGACATCGTGGTAGCGGGTGTTGACATCCCGGATCTGATCCGCGGTGCGTACTGCCTCCATGGCGGCGGGACATTAGCCTCTGGAGCCGTCTCGTGAACCTCTACCTGCAGCAGAACCAGCCCCCCGGAGTCCCGCCGCTGAAGCTGACGGGCGAGCGGACGCTGCCCGATGTCCCGGCCGAGAACTACTGGTTTCAGCGCCACCTCGCGGTCTACGAGTGGATCGGGGCGAGGGTGATCGGCAAGCGCGTGATCGACATGGCCTGCGGCGAGGGCTACGGCTCGGAGGTGCTGTCGCGGTCGGCCGCGAGCGTCGTGGGGGTGGACGCCAACCCGGAGGCCCACGAGCACGCGCGGCTGCGCTACCGCCGCCAGAACCTGAGTTTCGAGCGGGGGATGGTGGAGATGCATGGCGAGCCGAGGGCGTATGACGCGGTGGTGTTCCTGCAGACGATCGAGCACGTCCGGGAGCCCGCGGCGGTGCTCTCGCACTTCGGCTCGCTGCTGGCGCCGGGGGGTGTGGCGTACATCTCGACGCCGAACGTGCTCACGCTGGCTGGGCCGGGCCGGGCGAAATCAGACAATCCCTGGCACGTGCGCGAGTACCGGGCGTCGGAGTTTCGCGAGCTGTGCGCGTCGGTGTTCGCCGAGGTCGAGCTGCTCGGGCTGTTTCACGCGCGCAGGCTGCGTCTGCACGCCGCGGCGCTGTCGCTCGGTTGGGACCGCGCCCACCGCGCGCTCGGGCTGACGCGGCGGTTCTACGACTGGTTCGTCCCCGCGATCAGCTCGAGCGACTTCGCGCTGCGGGGAGAGCGCGGGGGCGGGGCGGCCGATCTGGATCGCGCGCTCGACTTCCTGGCGGTGTGCCGAACGTGACGGGTGCAGGGTCGGCTGGTGCCGGCGCCCCCTCGGCCGGCGCCCGTTGAAACCGACGCCAACTCGCACATCACTCGCCGACCGCTAGGTGCGATGCGGATCGGCGCCGATATCCGACGCCGATCCGCACAGCAAGCCTGACGCAGGCAGCCATGTGCGAGTTAGCGTCGCTCAGGGGCCGCCGGATGGGGCCCGGAACGGCCGCCGGTGGGGGCCGGAACGGGCGCCGGATCGCGCCCGGAACGGGCTGCCGGATCGCGCCGGAGCAGGCTGCAGGATCGCGCCCGGAGCGCTGCTCGGAGACCCGCCGCCCACGCTCCGCCAAATAGCCTGCGAGCGGTGAAGCGAGCGGTGAAGCGAGCGGGCCAGCTGGCGATCGTCCTGCACACGCACATGCCCTACGTCGAGGGCTTCGGCACGTGGCCGTTCGGCGAGGAATGGCTGTGGGAGGCGGTCGCGACGTCGTATCTGCCGCTGCTGGACGTGCTCGAGCGGGCGCCGATCACGCTGTCGCTGACGCCGGTGCTTTGCGATCAGCTGGAGGCGCCGGGGGCGATGCAGCGCTGCCTGCGGTTCCTGACCGAGGTACGCCCGGAAACCCACCGCCTCGACATCGAAGCCTTCCGCGCCCGAGGCGAGGACGCGCTGGCCGACGAGCTCGAGCGTTCGGCGGCCGAGTACGCGGCCGCGGCCGAGCGCTTGGCGGGCCTCCCATCGCCCGGCCTGCTCGGCGGCCTCGGACGTCACGCCAGCTGGACGTCGGCGGCCACCCACGCGGTGCTGCCGATGCTGGCCTCCGACCCGGGGATCGCGCTTCAGGTGCAGACGGGCGTCGCCTCGCACCGGCGCCGGTTTGGAGATTGGGCGGGGGGTTTCTGGCTGCCCGAATGCGGCTACGCGCCGTGGCTGGATCCCCTGCTCGAGGAGGCGGGTGTCCGGGCTGCGTGCGTGGAGCTGACGACGATGTTCGGCTTCGGCGATCGACGCCACCTGCGGCCGGTGCGCACCGACGCGGGACCGGTGCTCTGGCCGGTCGACCGCCAGACGATGGCGCTGGTATGGGGAAGCCACGGCTACCCGTCAAGCGCCGCCTACCGCAGTTACCACGCGCTGAGCGACCATCACCACCGCGTATGGCGAAACGACGGAGCGGCGTATGACGCCGCGGCCGCCGCCGCGCTGGCGGCTTCGCAGGCGGCGGAGTTCGTGGCCCGGGTGCGCGAGCGCGCGAGCGACGGCGGCGTCTGTGTCTGCGCGCTCGACACCGAGCTGCTCGGCCACTGGTGGTATGAGGGGATCGAGTGGCTCTCGGGCGTGCTCGATGAGGCCTCGCGCCAGGGACTGGCGCTCACCACGCTCGACGACGCGCTGGAGGCTTGCGAGCCCAGCCAACCCTCAAGGCAGTTGGAAATCAGCAGCTGGGGCGCCGGCGGTGACCTGCGGACCTGGAGCGCCCCGCCGGTCGCCGAGCTGGCACGAACGGCCCGCGCCGCCGAGCTCCGCGCGGTCGCGCTGGGCCACCGGCCGAGTGAGCGCTCGCTGCGGGAGCTGCTTGCCCTGCAGTCAAGCGACTGGGCATTTCTCACCACGTCGGGCGCGGCCGGCGGATATCCACGGGAGCGGGCGCGCGCCCACGCCGCCAGGTTCACCGAAGCGCTGCTGCATCCAGATGAGCTCGAGCCGTGGCTGCGCAACCTGGCGCCGGAGCTTCTCGGCTGGAGCGGCTAGTCCGAGGCGTCCCGCCTCACTCCCAGCGAAACGTCTTGGGTTTGTCCCGCATCCGGATCACTCGCGCCGGGACGCCGCCGGCCACGGCGTTCTCGGGCACGTCGGCGGTGACCACGGAGTTGGTGCCGATCACCGCGTTGTGGCCGACCTCGACTCCGCGCAGGATGCACGCCCCGTAGCCGATCCAGACGTTGTGGCCGACGCGCACGTCGCGCTTGTAGATGCCCTGAAGGCGGATCGGGCGCTCAACCTCCACCATCCCGTGGTCGAAGTCGATCATCATCACCCGGTCGGCGATGATGCACTCCCGCCCGATCGACACGTGCTGGAAGGCGGAGATCGTGCATTCCTGCCCCAGCACCGATTTGGCGCCGATCGACACCTCGCCCTCGTGGGCGCGAATCTTGCAGCGGTGCCCGATCCACGACCAGCGGCCGAGCTTGACCGTCGCCTGGCGGCCGATCTCGAACTTCACGCCCGGGCAGATGAAGCACATCCCGTCGGTCTGGAGCCGCCCACGCCAGCGAAGCTTCAGCCACAGCCACCGCACCATCAGCAGCAGGTAACCCGGAGTGATCATCCGGTGCTCGATCGCGAACCGCAGGAAGGTCAGCGGGCCGCCGCGCAGTGGTGGCGGACCGGAGCGCACCGCCTGAGGCGGTGCGGGAGCGCGCCGCGGATGCCCATCTCCCCGGGCCGGCTTTGTCCGGGTCACCGACACGGGCGGATCGTAACGTCGCAGGTCCGCCACGTGCCTGGCGCCCTGGCATGATGGCCGGCGATGCCCGAGGTCGATCAAACGCTGGCGGAGCGGCTGCTGGCCGGAGACAAGCGGGCACTGGCGCGGGCGATCACGCTGGTCGAGAACGATGAGCCGGAGGGCTGGGCGCTGGTTCGCGAGGTCTACCCGCGCACCGGCAGCGCCTTCATGGCGGGGTTCACCGGACCGCCCGGGGTGGGCAAGTCGACGCTGCTCGGTGCGCTGACCAAGCGCGAGCGCGAGCGTGGCCGCACCGTCGCCGTCCTGTCGATCGATCCGTCCTCGCCGTTCACCCGCGGGGCGCTGCTCGGCGACCGCATCCGGCTGGCCGAGCACTTTCTCGACTCGGGGGTCTTCATCCGCTCGATGGCCTCGCGCGGGGCCCTCGGCGGACTCAGCGAGGCCGCGCTCCAGGCCGCGCTGCTGATGGACGCATCCGGTCGCGACCTCGTGCTGCTCGAGACCGTCGGGGTCGGGCAGGCTGAGGTCGACATCATCGATCACGCCGACACGGTGGTGCTGGTGCTGATGCCAGGCTCGGGTGACTCGATCCAGGCGCTCAAGGCCGGGGTGATGGAGATCCCGGACGTGATCGTGGTCAACAAGGCCGATCATCCGCTGACCGACACGATGATCAGGGAGATCAAGGGCGTGCTGGCGCTCGGGCCCAGACAGGACTGGGAGGTGCCGATCATCCGCACCGAGGCCGTCCGCGGAACCGGCGTCGAGGAGCTGGCCGACGCGCTCGAACGCCATCGCGAGTTCATCGAGGCCGAGGGGACCTTGCTCGAGCGGCGGCGGCGAAACCTGATGAGCGAGGTGCTCGGGATCGCCACCTACCGGATGCGCCAGGAACTCGAGGCCCAGGTGCGAGACGATCCGCAGGTCAGGGAACTGCTCGACCTCGTCGTCTCACGCGAGCTCGATCCCGCCAGTGCCGCGGAGACGATCCTCGAGCGCGCCGCCGAGCGCTCGCGCGGTCAGCGCGCTACTCCGGCGCCCTGAGCCGGTAGAGCACGTGGCGGCGCAGCGGCCCGGGGGGAACCCGTGGGTGGTCGAAGTCATCGACGGGATCTCGGGTCATGCCGAGGCGCTCCGCGACCCGCTGCGAGCGAACGTTCCCGGTTGCCACCATCGCGACGATCTCAGCGAGCGCCAGCTCGCCGAAGCCGAAGTCGAGCGCGGCGCGGCCCGCTTCGGTGGCGTAGCCCTTCCCCCAGTGCTCGCGCCCGAGCCGCCAACCGACCTCTACCGCGGGCGTGAAGTGAGCGTCGAAGGCCGGCTCCGCCAGCCCGACGAATCCGACGAACGGCGCTCCGGCGAGCACCTCGACCGCCCACAGCCCCCATCCTCGCTCCTCGATCCACGTGGCGATGCGGTGCGCCAGCGCATCGCTTTCACCGCGCGTCATCGTCCCTGGGAAGTGCCGCATCGTCTCGGGGTCGGCGTTCAGCGCGGCGAACGGCTCGAGGTCGTCCTCGCGCCACCGGCGCAGGCGCAGCCGCTCCGTGCTCAGCTCCGTCACGCTCCGAGCGCCCGGGCGATCACCAGCTCCTGGACCTCGTCGGTCCCCTCGCCGATGGTGAGGATCTTCGCGTCGCGGTAGAAGCGGCACACCGGGTACTCCTCGATGTATCCGTAGCCGCCGTGGATCTGCACCGCCTCGTCGGCGGCGTGCACCGCCAGGCGCCCGCTCTTCAGCTTGGCCTGGGCCGCGACCAGGCTGAAGTCCCGCCCGGTGTCCTTCAGATACGCCGCCTTGTGCACCAGCAGCCGGGCGGCCTCGATCTCCGTCGAGAGGTCGGCCAGCTTGGCCTGGATCGTCTGGAATTTCGAGATCGGCTGGCCGAAGGCTCGCCGCTCCTTGGCGTAGGCCAGCGCCTGGTCAAGCGCCCCCTGCGCGAGACCGACGCCCATCGCCGCGACCCCGATCCGGCCGATGTCGAGCACCCGCAGGAACTGCCTGAGGCCAGCGCCGCGCTGGCCGACCAGGTTCTCCTCGGGAACGCGACAGTCGCTGAAGGCGAGCGGCCGGGTGTCCGAGGCATTCCAGCCCATCTTCCGGTACGGCTGCCCCGGCTGATAGCCGGGGGTGCCGTTCGGGACCAGCAGGTTTGAGATCTCACGCGACCTCTGACGGTTCTGATCCCCGCCGGTCACCGCCGTGATTACCACCAGGCCCGAGATGTCAGTGCCGGCGTTGGTGATGAACTGCTTGGAGCCGTTGATCACCCAGTGCCCGTCCTCCAGCACGGCACGGGTCTGGGTGTTCGCGGCATCCGACCCGGCCTCGGGCTCGGTCAACCCAAACGCCCCCAAACGCCGGCCGGCGCACAGCTGCGGCAGCCACTCCTGCTTCTGCTCCTCGGACCCGAACAGGTAGATCGGCTGGGTCCCCAGCGAGGTGTGGGCACACAGCGTGATGGCGACCGAGGAATCGACGCGCGTGAGCTCCTCCACGACCAGCGCGTAGGCGAGTGAGTCGCCGCCGGCGCCGCCGTACTGCTGCGGGAAGGGGATCCCCATCAGGTCCAGTTCGCCCAGCCGCCGCACGATCTCGTAGGGGAACGAGTGCGTGCGGTCGAGCTCCTCGGCCACCGGCGCGACCTCCTGCCGGGCGAAGTCGCGGACCGTGTCGCGGAGCAGCCGGTGGTCCTCGGGGAGATCGAAGTTCATCGCCTCGATTTTCACTGAAGAACGGGTAGGACGGTGCCAGTGGCGCCCACGGTGGAAGCTACGGAGCCGAAGGCCCGCTGGCGCTGATGCGCCAGTTCCTGGCCGTGATCCAGATCTAGCTGCTTCGCGCCAGCTCGACCAGGAGCCGGACCCCGAAGCCGGTGGCGCCC
>DAIQND010000024.1:0-19636 GCA_036788555.1 Solirubrobacteraceae bacterium
GAGCCTCGGCGGGTGGCTGAGCGGCTGGGTCACGCTGCGGCTCGGCCGCTGGGTGCGACCCCGCGCTGCGCCGCGGAGGCGCTACCCGCTGCCCACCGGCCTCCTGACCATCCCCGGTCCCGGCGGGCGCCGAGAACTCGGCGGTCACGCGCTCGAAGCCCTTGAAGCGCTGGGTGGTCGCGTACATCGTGTAGACGCGGCGATCGGCGGACGTCAACTCGACGTTGTCGGTAAATGGCGTCAGCAGCGCCCGCGGCCACAGACGCTGGTCGTGAACGACGTTGATCTCCGCGGCCAGCACCAGGATCAGCGACTGGAGGTACATCCACACGAGGGTGGCCAGCACGATCGCGAAGACGCCGTACAGCGAGGCGTGCGCCCGGTGAGAGACAAAGCTCGAGCCGAAGATCTGGAGCAGCATGTAGAGCGCCGCGGCGATCAGGCCACCGCGGACAACCTGTCGCAGCCTCAGCTCGACTGCAGTGAGCGCCTGGAAGGCGGCGGCGAACAGCGCGAAGTCGACGGCATAGTTGAGCACGTAGCCGCCGACGTGCACCGCCGGGCCGATTTGGCGCGACAGGCCGTTGGCGGTTGCCAGCACGACGCTGATCCCGGTGGAGAGCAGGACGCCCGAGCCCAGGAGCGCCAGCAGACCGAGGCTCCGCAGCCGGGACTTGAAGGGATTCGGCTGCTCGTTGCGCGGGACCGCGTAAATCTGGTTGAAGCTGGCCTGGGCGGCCTGAGTTGCGCCCATAGCGCCGTACAGCGTGCCGAGAATGCCTACGGCGAGGCCGGGCCCGCTGCCGTGGAAGGTTCCGACGTTGTGCGCGAGCTTTGACCCGATGCTCGGAAGGTTTTTGATCACCGCCTGCTCGAGATCGTGCTGCACCTCTGGGTGGCCCTGCAGGAAGAATCCCGCGGCGCTGAAGAACAAAAGCAGCAACGGGAACAGCGAGACGAACGCGTAGTAGGTGATCAGCGCCGCCAGGTACGGGCCACGGTCATCGAAGAACTTGTAGGTCACCCCGATCGGGAGTCCGAGCCAGGTGTGCCTGCGCTGGAAGCGGTCGAGGCGTTCGACGCGGCTCATGGACAACTTCTACCTGCTTGGGCCGCTGGCCAAGCCGCCACAGACCAGGGGACCGCGCCCGGACGAGCAATCTGTGCGAACCTCAGTCCGGCAGTCGGCAAAGCCACGAGAGGGAGAAAGACGAATGTGTGCGCAGCTGAGCCAGCCAGGCGGCGCGCGATGAAGGTCTGCGTCACAGGTGCCACCGGCTTTGTCGGCGCGCACGTCGTGCGCGCGCTGTGCGAGCGGGGCGATGACGTGCGCGTAACCTACCGCGACCCCAAGCGGCTGTCGGCGCTCGGAGGGCTCAAGACGCGCCGTGCGCGGGCGGACGTGTTCGACCACCGCGCGCTGCGGCGCGCCTTCAAGGACGTCGAGGTGGTGTTTCACACCGTCGGATACGTCGGGTCACGGCCGGCCGACCAGGCCTGGCGGGTGAACGCCGAAGGCCCGCTCGTGGCGGTGGAAGCCGCCGCGGCGGCAGGCTGCCGGAGGGTGATCGTCACCTCGACCATCTCCGCGGTCGGAGTTGCCTGCGACGGCGCCCCGGCCAACGAGCGCACCGACTACCCGCAGGATTGGCTCGGCCTCACCTATCCCGACTCAAAGCACGAGGGAGAGCGGGTGGCGCTCGACGCCGCCGAGCGTCACGGGATCGAGGTCGTAGTGGTCAACCCGGCGTATGTCCTGGGGGTGCCGGTCGATCGCTCGCGTCCCAACGAGACGTCGATGCGGACGATCAGCAACTACCTGCGCGGCCGGCTTCCGGCCGTGATCGACGCCCCGATGAACTTCGTCGACGTCGAGGACGTCGCCGCCGGTCACCTGCTGGCGGCTGAGCGCGGGCAGCCTGGCGAGCGCTACATCCTCGGCGGCCGGAACCTGACCTGGCCGGTCCTGATCGACCGGGTCGCGGAGCTGTCGGGGATCCGCTATCCGGTGATGGTGCTGCCTCGGCAGGTCGCGCAGATGGCTCAGGTGCGGGATGCGCTCGGGCTGCCCGGGCCGATGCCGCCGGAGGCATACGCGCTGATGGCCCAGGACTGGCGATTCTCCTCGGCCAGGGCCAAGCGGGAGCTTGGCTACCGCAGCCGTCCCCTGAACGACACCCTGAGGAGCACGGTCGAGTGGTGCCGCGAGCTGTTCGATCGTGATGCATTCGCCGGATCGCGCCGCTCCTCGCTCTCGACCCTGGCCTCCGGAACCCGGCTGGCGGCGCGGCTGGGGCTGCTCGAGCCGGTGAAGCTTGGGCAGCGGTTGGTGGGCCGCCGCGTGATCGCGGGGGTGTGAGGCCTCAGGCCGGATTGAGGCGGCGGACCTCGACGCGGCCGTTCTGTACCCGGACCTGGAACGCTGGCTGGCCCGAGGTCGCCGGACCACCCTTCAGCGCACCGTCGCGAAGGTCAAAACGCGATCCGTGACAGGCGCAGACGACGTCTGTGCCCTCGATCTCGCCATCGGTCAGCGAGCAGCCTCGGTGGGAGCAGCGATCGTGGATCGCGAAGATCTCCTCGTTGCGGCGCAGCAGCAGCACCGGCGTCTCATCGACCACCGCACGGATCGGCCGCCCCTCCGGAAGCTGGGCGGCATCCGCCGCCGGCAGCCAGTCGTCCGAACCCGGGTCAAACACGGTTTGGTCGGGGCCGACCCCCCGGTTCAGCGACAGGTGACCGCCCAGGTAGCCGCCGGCCATCAGCACCGTCATCCCGGCAAAGCCCAGCAGCGCGCCCCGTCCGGGCGCGCCCCGGCGCCGGGCTCGCCTGGAGGCGGCGTACAGCATCGCCCCGATTGCGTTGGCGCCGGCGTGCACGACTCCTGCGCGGCGGGTGGCGTCGTCAACGGCTTCGCTGTCCGCCCAGTCGTTCAGACCGGCGGCGGCCGTCGGCAGGTAGGCCAATAGGCCGAGCCCGATCAGCCGCTCGCGCGCCTCACTGTCGGTGTTCGGCGCGAGCAGGTCGAGCAGCGAAGCGCTCACGAACGAGCCGATCACCACGTCGGTGAGCATCGGATGGACCGCGTGGCCGAGCCACGTGCCGCTGAGCGTGTCCTTGACCGGACCGCGTGGTACGTTCTCGCGCACAGCGCTACCCAGCGTCTTGCCGACCTGATCGAGTGCCTGGGCTGATTCGATCCGGCGGATCAGCGGCTCGAGCGGAGTCAGCTGGCGGCGCATAGTCGCGGAACCGATCACGTTCCGCGCCTACCCGCGAGACGTTCCGGCTAACCGGCGGCGGTGGCCGGGGGGCTGGAGTTCTGGCTGCCGCACGGCTGGGTAGGGCGCCCGGATGGACTCCGAACACGCGGCCTTCGAGCGGCTGATGGGCGAGCTTGACTACTCGCTGTTCATCGTGACGGTCCGGGTGGGGGAGCAGCTCGCGGGCTGCCTGATCGGCTTCGCCTCGCAGGTGTCGATCCGTCCGCCCAGGTTCCTCGCCTGCCTGTCGGTGAAGAACTTCACCTATCGCGTGGCCTTGGGCGCCGACCTGCTCGTCGTCCACTTCGTGCCCGAGCACGCACGGGAGCTGGCGCTGCTGTTCGGCGGCGAGACCGGCGACGACACCGACAAGTTCGCACGCTGCGTGTGGCGCGGGGGGCCGGGCGGGACGCCCGTGCTCGAGGAGCTACACGACTGGTTCGCCGGTCGCGTCCTCGACCGGTTCGACTTCGGCGACCACTGCGGATTTCTGCTCGAGCCGGTGGCGGGGGAAGCCCATCGCTCGGGGACGCCGTTCACCTTCCGCCGGGCCAAATGGATCGAGCCCGGGCACGAGCCGTAGCCGCTAGCCCGGCTCGTCGCGCTCGGCGGCTGCCTCGCGCTCTGACTGGGCTCGCTCCTCGAGCTTCTCGCGCAGGTAATTGGCCTTCTCGGCGCGCCGCTCGTGCTGGGCTGACTCCTCGTCCTCGGGCACGATCTCGGCGAGACGCCGCTCGGCCTCCTCGCGAACCAGCTGCTCGGCCCGAAGCTGCTCGGTGTCGCGCTCCTCGCTCACGCGGCAGACGGTAGCGCCCGCAGGCCTGCGTGAGCGCCGCCGTCCGGTCCGCCCACCCGCCCTCGTACACTCAGCTGGCGGATGCCAGGAATCGTGATCGTCGGCGCTCAATGGGGCGATGAGGGTAAGGGCAAGATCACCGACCTGCTGGCGGAGCGCGCCGACGCGGTGATCCGCTTTCAGGGCGGCAACAACGCCGGCCATACGATCGTCCGCGGCGGCGAGACCTGGAAGCTGCACCTGATCCCGTCCGGGATCCTGCATGCCGGCAAGCCCTGCATGATCGGCAACGGCGTGGTGATCGATCCCAAGGTGCTGACCGACGAGCTCGAGGAGCTGCGGCGGCGCGGAGTGGACACCAACTCGCTGCGCATCTCCGCCAACGCGCACCTGATCATGCCCTACCACCTGATGCTCGACCACGCGGGAGAGGCCAAGCTCGGCAAGCTCCAGATCGGGACGACCCGCCGCGGGATCGGCCCCTGCTACGCCGACAAAGCCGCTCGGCTCGGGATCCGCGTGCAGGACCTGCTCGACGAGAAGATCCTCAAGAAGAAGATCGTCGCCGCGCTCGAGCCCAAGCGTCTGTCGCTGCGCCCGTTCGCCAAGGACCCGCGGCTCGACTTGCAGGCGATGACCGAGGAGTACGTCAACTACGGGCACCGGATCGAGCGGCTGATCGCCGATACCACCCGGCTCGTGCACGAGCAGCTCGACGGCGGCCAGACCGTGCTGTTCGAAGGCGCGCAGGGCACCCTGCTCGACATCGACCACGGCACCTATCCGTTTGTCACCTCGTCAAACCCGGTGGCCGGGTCGGCATGCATTGGCGCGGGCGTCGGCCCCAAGGACATCGACGAGATCTGGGGGATCGCCAAGGCGTATGTCACCCGCGTGGGCGCAGGCCCGTTCCCCACCGAGCTCGACGATGAGCGCGGGGAGATCCTCCGCGAGCGCGGGGGCGAATATGGCACGACCACCGGCCGGGCCCGCCGCGTGGGTTGGCTTGACCTTGTCGCGCTTCGCTACGCCGCCCGGCTCAACACGCTGACCGCGCTGGCGATCACCAAGCTCGACGTGCTGAGCGGCCTTGACCGGCTGCTGGTAGCCACTCGCTACCGCGGCGCCGAGGGTGCCGAGTTCGAGCATTTCCCCTACCACCAGACGGTGCTGCATCACGCCGCCGGCGACTACGAGGAGCTCCCCGGTTGGTCGGAGGAGCTGGGTGAATGCCGCTCCGAGTCCGACCTTCCTCCGGCCGCCCGCGAGTACCTGCAGTTCCTGTCGGAGTTCGTCGGCGTGCCGGTGGTGATGGTCGGTGTCGGCCCGGGGCGCGACGACGTGGTCTGGACGAGCGCCGGCGACCAAACCACCACAGGGCGCGTCGCGGCTGCGACGAGCGCAGTGACCCGCTGCTGACTCAGTCCCGCCGCGACGGGTGACCTTCGCCCGGCCACGGCGCCAGGATCAACAGCAGGCGCGCGTCGCCGATCGCGGTCACCGTGCGCCGCTCATTGGGATCGAAGTGCAGGAGCGTGCCGACGGTGCCGGTCACCGCCTCCCCGCCGTGCTCGATCGCGACCTCGCCCTCCACAACAACCATGTACGCGCGCTCATGGACCTGGTGCTCCTGAAGCTGCTCGTCGGCGGGAAGCCTGATCAGGATCGCTCGCGTCTCCTCATCTGAGCGGAGCACCTGCGGGTGGTGGGGCTCGATCTCGAGCGTGGTCAGGTTCCAAGCGTGCATCGTGGGTATTGTGTCAGCGCCAGCGTTCGATCAGATCCTCATCGGGAACCCGACGTACGGCACGGGCCGGAGCTCCCATCACCACCTGGCGCGCGGGTACGTTGCGCGTCACGACGGCCGCGGCGGCGACGAACGCTTCCTCGCCGATCTCGACGCCGGGCAGAATCACCACCCCGCCGCCGACTCGGCAGGCGCGGCGAAACACCGCGCCACGCAACGCCTCGCCCCGGGGATGGCGCCCCATCGCATGGTCGTTGGTGGTCACCACTCCGGGACCGAGGAACACGTCGTCCTCGACCACCGAGCCGCCGGTCACGTAGACGCCGGTCTGAATCAGCACCCTCGTCCCCACGCTGACGTCGAAGTCGACGCACGACGCCCGGCCCACCACCGATCCCGCTCCGACCTCCGAGCGCTCGCGCACCTGCGACTGGTCGCCGATGATCGCCTCCTCGCCGATTCGCGACCCCGCGTAGAGCACCGCGCCGCAGCAGACCGTGGCCCGGTCGCCGATCACCAGGGGCGGGAGCTCGCCAGCGATGGCGGCGCTCGACCCCGGCCGCAGGCGTGGCCGCTTGCCCAGCACGACGAGGTCCTCGATCGTGCAGTCCTCCCCGAGGATGACCCCGCCATGGATCACGCTTCCGGACCCGATGCTGGTTCCGGCGCCGACCCGGGCCCCGGCACGGATCACCGCTCGCGCTCCGATCCTCACCCCGGCGCCGAGTTCGGCGCCGGCTTCGACGGTCGCCTCGGGCGAGAACGGGCTCTCGGGGACCACTCGCTAGACCGCCGACCTCGGCCGTTCGCTCGACGCGTCGAGCGAACGCTGGAGGCGCTCGAGCACCCGGACCACCCGCAGTCCGCTCTCCCCGTCCGACCGGGGCCGCTGGCCGCTCAGCACCGACCGGATGAAGTGCTCGCACTCGATTCGCAACGGTTCGAGGTTGGGGATGCGCGGCGAGAAGATGTCACCGCTGCGCGTGATGTACTCGCCGTAGCCACGGGCGTCCTCGTCAAATCCCTTGTCGTAGATCGTCACCTTGCCCTCGAGCGCCATGTCGTCGAAGGTCGCCATCCGCCGCGAGCCGACGACCGTGAAGCGCCGCTCCTTGTGAGGGTCAAGCCAGGACAGGTGCAGATGGGCGCAGAGTCCCGAGTCGAAGCGCAGGAAGCAGAAGACCACATCCTCCACCCCCTCGCGCACGTAGGACGCGCCGTGGGCGATGACCTCGCTCGGCTCCTGACCGGCGAGGTGGAGCACCACCGACACGTCATGGGCGCCGAGACTCCACAGCGCGTTTTCGTCGGCGCGGAGCTTGCCGAGGTTGAGCCGGTTGCCATAGATGTAGTAGATCCGCTCGCCGAGCTCGCCGCTGTCGGCCAGCTCTTTGAGCAGCTGCACTCCGGGGTGGTACTCGAGCAGATGCCCGACCATCAGTATGCGGCGGCTCTGGTTGGCGGCCGCCACCGCCCGTTCGGCGTCCGGCACCGACTGCGCCAGCGGCTTCTCAACGAAGCAGTGCTTTCCCGCCTCCAGAACCCGCACGGTCAGCTCGGCGTGGGTCGGCACGGGCGTGGCGAGCGCCACCGCGTCCAGCGCCTGGTCTGAGAGCAGATCGCCCAGCTCCTCGGTCACGCGCGTCCCCGGGAACTGCTCGAGGATCCGCTCCAGCGCCGCGGGGGAGCTGTCACAGCACCAGGCGAGCTGACAGTCCGGAATCGCGGCGAAGTTGCGCGCGAGGTTGGGCCCCCAATACCCGAGCCCCACCACTCCGACGCGCACCGGTGAGGAACTCATGGCGGCGCAGGCCTCATCCGAGGTGCAGTGTAAGCGCGGCCACGACGGCGTCGGCCGCGTGGCCATCGCCGTAAAGCGCCGGATGCTCGCCGGGCGGCTCACGCTCGAGCGCCTCACGTGCCGCATCCACGTCGAGGTCGACCAGGACGTTCCATCCGCGCTCGACCGTCTCCAGCCACTCGGTCGCGCTGCGCAGGGTGATGCACCGGACCCCCGCCAGGTAGGCCTCCTTTTGCAGCCCACCCGAATCGGTCATCACCGCGTGGGCGTGACACAGCAGGGCGGCCAACTCCAGGTAGCCGAGGGGCGGGGTGATGACCAGCCGCTGGCTGCGTTGCAGGCGTTCCAGCAATCCAGCTACCCGGAGCCGCTGGTGCGTGCGCGGGTGCAGCGGCAGGACCACCTGGCGGGGCACCGCCAGCAGCAGGTCCACCAACCGGGTCAGCCGCGCCGGATCATCGACGTTGCCGGAGCGGTGCGCCGTGGCCAGCACGTATTCACCGGGGGTCACGGCGTGTGCGCGGACCAGATCCACCCGCTCTCGAGCCTGAGGCTGGACCTTCAGCGCCACATCCACCATCACGTCGCCGACCAGCTCGACCGCTGACCTCACTCCTTCCCGCTCGAGGTTGGCGACGCCGAGCGGGGAGGAGCACAGCAGCAGCTGGCTGGCGTGGTCCACCAGCACACGGTTGAGCTCTTCAGGCATCGAACGATCAAACGAACGCATCCCCGCCTCCACGTGCGCCACGGGAAGCCCCGCCTGGGCACCGGCCAACGCACCAGCGAGTGTCGAGTTGGTGTCGCCGTAAACCAGCACCGCGTCCGGCGAGCTCTCGGCGATCACCGGTTCGAGCGCCGCCAGCATCCTTGACGTCTGCGATGAGTTCGACCCACGCGCGATCCCCAGCTCGCGATCGGGGGAGGGAAGCCCCAGCTCGTCGAAGAAGACGCCGCTCAGCTGCTCGTCGAAGTGCTGTCCGGTGTGAATCAGCACCTCGTGATGGGACCGTCGCAGCGGTGCCGAAACCGCCGCCGCCTTGATGAACTGTGGGCGGTTGCCGACCACGGTGAGGACGTTCATCGTGCCGGTGAGAGCTCCGAGCGAATCCACCTGGCAACGGTCTCGGCCACGGCGCTGGTCACCGGTCCCGGGGCCTCGAGCTGCCGCTCGTCGATCGCCCAGACCGGGTGGACCTCGCGAGCGGTGGAGGCGAGAAATGCCTCGTCCGCCTCGAGCAACTCCGTGAGCGTGCACTCCTGCTCGACCGCGCCGGCCTGCTCGATCACGATCCGTCGAGTGATCGAGGCGAGGATGTGCTCGCCGAGCGGAGGGGTCATGATCGTCCCGCCACGGACCCAGAAGATCGAGCTGGTCGGGGCCTCCAGCACCCGCCCGTGTGGGGTGACGAACAGAGCCTCGTCGTAGCCTCGCTCGCGGGCCAGCCGGCTCGCCAGCATGTTGGCGGCATACGAGAGCGACTTCACGCCATCCAGCACGCGGGTCGGTGAGTAGGTGATCGATCCGAGCCGCAGACGCTCTGGTCGCTGCGGCAACGGCTCGGTCAGGAGCAACCTTCGGCCGCCGCGCGTCACCACGATCCGAAGCAGAGCGTGGTCTGGCCCCACGCCGGCATGGGCCAGCAGCCGGTAGGCATCGGCGCGCACCGCCTCCAGGTCCACCGGGAGGCGGAGATTCAGCGCCGAGGACTCCAGCCGACGCAGGTGATCCTCGAAGGCAAACGGGCGCCCGTCGTAGACGCGGATCACCTCGAACACGCCGTCGCCGCGCAGCAGTCCCTCGTCGGTGGCGGGGATGGTCGCCGCGGAGGCAAGCATGATCGCGCCGTCGACCGATGCCAGCGACCCGCTGAACGGAGGGCTCACGCTGGGGGAGACTAACTCGAAGTCGCGGCGAGGCGACTGGCTGCGGATTCGGCAAACCGCGGCTGCGCCCAGACTTCCGCCAGCCGGATCACGGTCGCCGCCGCCGCGGCCATCTCGTGAACCGAGGCCCATTCGCGGACCGAGTGGTACTCGTGGCCGCCGGTGAACAGGTTCGGCGTCGGCAGTCCCATCTCGCTGAGCAACGATCCGTCGGTGCCGCCGCGAATCGCGTTGCGCACCGGTTCGATGCCCTCGGCCGCCAGCGCCTGCTCGGCGGCGCCGGTCACCTCCGGTACCTTTTCGAGGAAGGTCCGCATGTTGCGGTATTGCCGCCGCAGCTCAAGCTCATAGCGCGCCCGCGGGTTGGCAGCGAGAGCCTCCCGCACCGCGTGCTCCAACAGCTCGACGTGCTGTTGGAGGCGATCCTCGTCGAAGTCGCGGAGAATCGCGCGCAGCCGCGCCACACCGGCGGTTGCGGACAGTTCATAGGGATGAATGAAGCCCTCGCGGGCTTGACTGCACTCAGGACTCAGACTGTCGGGAAGCGACGCCACCACTCTCGCCGCAAGGCGTAGGGCATTGACCATCTTGCCGGTCGCCTGGCCAGGATGCACTTCCACGCCGGTGATGGTCACAAGCGCCTCGAGCGCGGAGAAGCTCTCGTCCTGAAGCTCGCCCAGCTCGGAGCCGTCGAGCGTGTACGCGCAGGCGGCGCCGAACCGGTCGAGATCGAACAGCGAGGCACCTTGACCAATCTCTTCGTCGGGCGTGAACGCCACCCGCAGCCTGGGGCGAGGAAGCTCCGGATGGGCAGCCAGGTGGGCGATCGCCGCCATGATCTCCGCAACTCCGGCCTTATCGTCGGCGCCGAGCAGCGTGTCGCCGCTCGACGTGACCAGATCATGGCCGATCTTGCCGGCCAGCTCGGGCATCAGCTGCGGATCGAGTCGCGTGCCGTCCCGCGGCAGCTCGATGACGCCGCCGTCGTAGTCGCGGTGCACCAGCGGCGCGACTCCCCGGCCGGGAGCGTCGGGCGAGGTGTCGAGGTGCGCGATCAGCCCGACGGTCACGCCTGCCTTGGCCTCCTGAGAGGGCGGCAGCGTCGCCATCACGTAGCCGTTCTCATCAAGCTCAGCGTCCTGGACTCCCGCTTGGCGTAGCTCCTGGACCAGCAGCCGCCCGAGGTCGAGCTGCCCCGGAGTGCTCGGTGAGCGCTCGCGGTCGCGCGTTGACTGTGTGTCTATGCGCACATATCGACAGAAGCGCTCAAGCACATCTTCGGCAAGCGCGGCCGCAAGCCCCGAAGTGAAGGGAGCTTTTGCCATCAGCTCAGTATGGCGTCTCGTCCTGCGGCGTCGGGTCGCCTCGCAGCGCCGGTTTCAACGTGGGGCGGTGGGGTAGGCCAAAAAGGGGAGCTACGAAACGATCCTTAGGAGGACTGACGTTATGGCGACACAGACTCGCACGCAGCGACAGGCTGCCGCCAAGAAGGCAGCCGCGACTCGTAAGCGCAACGCCACCAAGCGAAGCGCCTCAGCTACGCGAACCTCGGCTCGGCGCACTCGAGGCCAGGCTTCGGCCAGCGCCAAGCGCACGAGCCGCAGCGCAAGCCGGACCACCAAGCAGGCCACGCGGACCGCGGGCCGGGGGCTCGACACCGCAACCACGCGGTTGGGAGTTCTCGGCCGCCAGGCCCAGCGGGCGTTGCTGATTCAGGTGGGAGCCGCCGCCACGGTCGGCGACAAGGTCAGGCAGACCGCCCGCACCTACACCAGCCTCGACCGCGTGATGCGGGAGCTGAACCGCTTCGAGCGGCGCGGCGAGCAGACGCTCACCCGCGGGCAGCGCACCGCCAGCCGGCGGCGGCGCGAGCTCCAGCACGACGTCCGCAGCACGCGCCGCGAGCTTGGCTCGCGGGCGAACGGTGCCAAGGATGCCGCCGAGCAGGTGTTTGATCTGATCTGAGCCGGAAGCCGGACCGCGCCGCGCGAACTGACTCGCGCGGTGCCCCCCCGGCGGCGCCGCGAGGATGCCAGCTCTGCAGTCAAGGCGCCGGCTGCGCCGCTCGGATTGCTCGGCCCCCGGCCTGCGCCGGGTGAGACGCGGTCGCGGCTTCAGCTACCTCGACGAGCACGGACGGCCGGTTGCCGACGCCGAGGTACTCGAGCGCGTACGCGGCCTGGCGATCCCGCCGGCGTGGCGCGATGTCTGGATCTGCGGCGATCCGCTCGGCCACCTCCAGGCGACCGGGATCGACGCCGCCGGGCGCAAGCAGTACCTCTACCACCCGCGGTGGCGAGAACATCGAGACCGCGAGAAATTCCGCCGGATGGAGCGCTTCGGCGCCGCGCTGCCGAAGCTGCGCCGCAAGATCGGCGTCGATCTGCGCGCCGACGGCCTGGGCCACGACCAGGTTCTCGCCTGCGCCGTGCGGCTGCTCGACGTCGGCATGTTCCGGATTGGCAGCGAGGAGTACGCCGCCGACGACGGCGGAATCGGGCTGGCGACTTTGCACAAGGAGCATGTCTCGCTGCATGGCGGCGAAGCCGTGTTCGAATACCCGGCCAAAGCCGGGGTGAGGCGCGCCCAGGCGATCTACGATCCCGCTTCGGTGGCCGTGGTGAAGGCGCTCAAGCGCCGCCGCGGCGGCGGGTCGCAGCTGCTGGCCTACCGCAACGGGCGCAGCTGGTACCCGTTGCGCTCGGAGGAGATCAACGACTACCTCAAGCACCAGCTGGGCGACGAGTTCAGCGCCAAGGACTTCCGCACCTGGAACGCCACGGTGATGGCCGCGGTATCGCTGGCGGCAGGCGGCCGCGACGCTGCTACGAAGACGGCGCGCAAGCGCGCGATCGACGGAGCCGTCAGGGCGGTGTCGCAGTTGCTGGGCAACACTCCGGCGGTAGCCCGGCGGTCGTACATCGATCCCCGCGTCTTCGACCGCTACCAATCGGGCTGGACGATCGCCGGGGCACTGCGGAGGATCGACCGGCTCGACCCGGCCGATGACCGGGTACGGGCAAGAATCGAGCACGCCGTGCTGGACCTCCTGGCCGAGAACGCGCGGTCGCCGGCGCTGGAGCACGAATAGCCCAGGCCGCGGCAGAGTCTGAGTGCGGACCTCGACTGCGCCCTGCGGCCTACGGCTGTGATAGAACCGCAGTGTCTGCAACCCCGGAGGCGACGTGACGGCGACCTCAGATACGGGCGGATCCACCCATGCCGTGCCATCGGCGCAGCTGTTCGAACGCTGGCGGCGACACAAGGATCGCCAGGCGCGCGACGAGCTGATCGCGCGGTTTTTGCCCCTCGCGCGCAAGCTTGCCCGCCGCTACGCGCAATCCAGCGAGCCCTACGAGGATCTCGTGCAGGTCGCGAGCCTCGGGCTGGTCAAGGCGGTGGAGCGATTCGATCCCGACCGCGGCTTTGCCTTCAGCTCGTTTGCCGTGCCGACGATCGTCGGGGAGCTCAAGCGCTACTTCCGGGACACGTCATGGGCGCTGCACGTCGACCGGGGCGCCCAGGAGCGCGCCCGGAGGATCACCGACGCCCAGCAGAAGCTGAGCTCGCTCAGCGGCCGGATGCCGACCGTCGATGAGCTCGCCCAGTACCTGGAGATGAGCCAGGAGGAGGTGCTGGACGGCCTACAGACCGCAGAGGCGTACGGTGCGGTGTCGCTGGATGCGCCGCTGTCCAACGAGGATGACGAGGAGACGAGCCGGCTCGACGCGATCGGCCACGAGGACCAACGGCTGGCTCTGGTCAACGATCACGCCACGATCTTCGCGGCCGCGCGCCATCTCCCGACCCGCGAGCGTGAGATCCTCTACCTGCGCTTTGGCGAGGATCTCACGCAGTCAGAGATTGCTGAGCGGGTGGGCGTTTCGCAGATGCAGGTTTCGCGACTGCTGCGCCGCTCGCTGCATCGGCTTCGTGAGCTGACCGACGAACGCGGATAGCCCCGGCGCCTGCGCTCAGCAGCCGCCGCTCACCAGCGGCCGTACCACCTCCGCCGCCCGCCGCCCGCCGCGTGGCTGACGCCGCCGCCAAAGAAGCCCAGCAGCCACAGAATCACCGCCGCGATCAGCACGAACCACAGAAAGTGCGCCGCGAATCCCAGTCCTCCGAAGATCGCCAGGATGAGCAGCAGCACGATTAGAGCAACCATTGTTCTCCCTTCTCCGATGCGGACCCGTTGCCCGCAGGCTGTCAGCCCCATGACTACCCGGAATCGGCGCGGGTAAGCGCGCAGACGCCAGACGGTGGCGAGCGCGCCGCCCGCTCACCGGCCTCTAGCGGTCGTCCTCGCGCTCGGTCGAGTGCTCCCGGTCGGGCTCGCCGCCCGGGTTGGCGCGGATGTCTTCGCTCTCATCGGGTGCGTCCTCGATCACCCGGCGCGCGGCGTGCTGGTCGCCGTGGCCGGCGTGCTCGATCAGCTCCTGCTCGGCCAGCTCGAACCCTTCAGCCACACCTTCGCCGGCTTCCATCAGCGGCCGCTGCGCCTCATCCACGGCGCCTTCCACCGGCTCGGGCTCCGAGCTCACCCGGCCGCCGATCGCCGCGGCTTCTGCGGCGGCGCGGTCGGACTCGCGCTCGGCGAGCTCGTCGTCGCGGTGAAACGGACTCATGGCCGAGAGCTACCCGTGCCCGGCCTTGACAAACGGAGGGGCGCTGGCCCAGTAGGTGGCGGCCATGTCCTCCTCGGCATGACCATCACGTTCGGCGTGGCGGAGTCGCTCGACGACGCCATCCATGATTGGCAGCTCGAGCTCATGGCGACCCGCAGCCTCGAGCACCAGCTCAGCGTCCTTGCGCGCGAGCGCGAGCCGGAACGCCGGATCGTCGAAGCGGTGCTCGATCATCGCCGCGCCCTTCATCCGGGCATAGGGAAGATCGAGGGCGCCCCCCTCCACCGCGTCAAAGAAGCGGTGCGGGTCGAGGTCAAGCGACTCGGCCAAGGTGATCGTCTCAGCCAGGACGCCGACCACGCCCACGATCCAGCTGTTGACGACGACCTTGCAGCGGGTACCCGCCCCCGCCTGGCCCAGCCAGAGCGTGCGGGAGCCGAGCGCCTCAAAGACGGGCTCGCAGGTCGGCCTGGACTGCTCGGGGCCCGAGGCGAGGATCACCAGCTCTGCCCGTTCGGCTGGTTCGCGCGTGCCGAGCACCGGGGCGTCGAGGAGCACCGCTCCCGCCCGCTCGGCCAGCCGAGCGCACCGCTCGATCCCGGCAATCCCGATCGTGCTCATCTGGAGCCAGTGGCCGCCCGGTGGCAGCCCCTCGAGCGCGCGCTCGGCCACCTCGTGGACGGCGCCGGCGTCGCTCAGCATCGTGATCATCAGCTCCGCACCGGTGGCCGCCTCGCGCGGATCATCCACCACCTCGACTCGGTGACCGACGAGGGGCCGGGCACGGTCGGCCGACCGATTCCACGCCCTCAGTTCGAATCCTGACTCGGCAAGGTTGCGGGCCATCGGCAGTCCCATCGTGCCGGTGCCCAGGAACGCGATCTTGGTCATGGTGGGAGCCGTACCCCAACCTCAGCGGTGGCGAAACTGGCCGGTCCGCATGTGCAGCCGCAGCCGGCTCACCGCGCCATCCTGGCAAAGCTGAACCAGGTCGCAGACCTGGTTGATGATCCAGACGCCGCGGCCGCGGGCCGCGTCCTGGGCGGGGCGTCGCCGCCCCACCAGCGGATCGTCGATGCGCCCGCCGGCGACCACCTCGGCGACCACGTGGGCGCCGGCGCGCCACAGACGCGCGAGCCGCGGCTCATCGCCATGCTCGAGCGCGTTCGTCGCCGCCTCGTTGATGGCCAGGATCAGGTCGTCCCGGCGGCTCGGCGCCAGCGGGGCGACGAGCGGGCTGGAGAGCACCCACCGCCGCAGGCCGCTGAGATCATGAGTCACGGGCATCTCCTCCACGGGCGGGCTTGGAGCCTCGAGCGAGCTCGCGAGGTCCTCGAGCGCCGTTTCGCGATAGTGCGGGCTGTCCTCGGTCGAGCCGTCGGGGCCGACGATCATCGGGTGGTGGCGCTCGGCCTGCGCCACCACCGACGGCTCCAGCCCGTCGATGTCGTAGACGCATACGATCGAAACGGCGGGACCGGGATGGGCGAAGTTGAGCAGCACCTCGTTGCGCATCACCTCAAGCAACTCGGCCTCAGACCGCTCCGGCCAAGCCGGCTGACCGAGGATCCGCAGCGGTCCGGGCTGCGCCTCGGACAGCCGCTGGAGCAGCGGCAGGATCCGGCCTGGATTGCGACCGACCTCTGTCATGTCCTCGAAGCGCACACAATCTGACGTGCCCGCGAGCTCCGTTCGCAGCCGCACGAGCGTCTCGCTGGGGAAGATCGCTGCTGTCGGCTCGCCCGCCGCCAACCCAGCCTCGATCAGGCCGGCGACACGACTGACCAGCGCGTCTGGGCCACGGCATATGAGCGCGGCGTGATGCGGCCAACCGTCCTGTCGGTTGCTACCTGTCGCCCTACACATACCGGGCCTCCTGCGTCCCAGTCGACTGTCCAGCCTCTACCCGGGGCTACCACGCGTCGTGGATTCAAAACCCGGTAGGCTCGCTTCTGGTGCAAGGCAACTTCAGCGTGGAAACGGACGACGGGCGGCAGGCGGTGATTATCGAGGTGACCGGGGAACTGGATCTCGCCTCGAGCCCAGCGCTGGAGCAGGAACTCGAGCAGGGAGCGGCCGCGAGGGCGGAATTCGTGATCGTCGACCTGCGCCGCCTCGAATTCATGGACTCGACCGGGCTCAGCGTCCTGGTCAGGGCCCACCAGCGGGCAAGCGAGAACGAGCAGCGCTTCGGTGTCGTCAAAGGCCCGCAGCAGGTGCAGCGACTGCTCAGCTTGACCGGGGTGGCCGACCGGCTCAATCTGGCCGACTCGCCCGAGGAACTGCTGAACCAGGCCTGACCTAGGTTTCGTCCCGCGGTCTGGCCCCCGCGTCGAGCATCACGACTCGGAGGACCTCCGCGCCGTTCTCTCGGCGTACCTCCAGCTCGTCGCTGAGCAGTCGCAGCGCAGAATCGACGTCCTCGGCCGATCCCGCGGCCAAGTCCGCGCTCGCTCCAGCCCGGTAGGGCCCGATCGTCATCTCCAGGCGCCGGGTATCGGTTGAGAGCCCGAAGGTGATCCTGGCGGCGCGGGCGGCGTGCGCGGTATGCGCGGCGATCGCGTCGGTCACCAGGTAAACGTCGGAGAAGCGGTCCAGCGAGAACCGCGCACGGGCCGCCATCGCGCGCGCCATCCGTCCCAGCACCGCGCCGACGAAGGTGATCGGCGAGAGCGACACGATCGCATCGCCGCCGAGCCGTTCGGTCCACCCGTCCTCGGGAGTGGCCGTCTCGGGCAGCTTGTAGAGCGAGCGGCCGTCGCGCTGGCTGGCGAACTGCAGCCACACCTCGGCGCCGCCTTCCTTGACCGGGCGAAACGCGGTCTGCTGGGCCAGGGCCCGCATGATCGGGATGCCTACGCCCTGGAGCCGGTCGTCAGACGGAGTCAGCGCTGGGATGCCCCGACCGCGATCACGCACGGTCACATCGATCGACTCCGTGTCCACGTACAGAGACACCCACAGGGGCCCGCTCGCTCCCTCGTAGGCGTGCATGACGACGTTGTTGCAGGCCTCGCTTACCGCGGTCTTGAGATCGTCGAGCAACTCCGGATCAAGCTGCAGGAGCTCGGCGACGCCGCCCAGCATCCCGCGGACAAGGGTCAGCGTCTCGGGGCTCGAGTCAAGGCGTAGGCTGATGGTTGGCGCGTCGTCGTTCACGGCCGACCTGTTCGACTAACGACGATATGCATCACTCCCCGCACGAACTGACCAAGCCACTCCTCGACCTGGCCTGTTCGTCTCTGGTTTCCGGGATCGTGCAGGCCCCGGCGGACCTACCCACCCGTCTTCCGCGCAAAACGAGGCGACTTCGACGGTGGCTCCAGACGGCTGGCAGTCTAACTCCAGACGGCTGGCAGTCTAACCAAGGGGGCGTCGTCGGGTGGACCCCCCTCGCGATGCCAGCCCGAACATGACGAGCCTGACCAGCAGCTGAGTGTGGAACCAATGACCGGCGGGCTCAGCGGCCGATCGTGCGTAGCAGTCGGCGCCCGTTGGCGGGCGCCTCTGCGATCAGCTCACGCGTACCGGTCAGTCCGTCCCGGAGCTCGCGGTCGCCGACCTCCACCGGGAGCATCGAGTCCTGCATCTCGGCCACGATGTGGTCCGCCTGCTCAATCGCGGCAATCGCGCGCTCGAGGTGAACCCGTGGGTCGCCGGAATGTGCGCCGGGCGACGCGGCGCCGAACGTCCGCGTGGAAAGCTGGTGGCGCTGGGCGAACTCCGAGTGAGTCCGCCGGGCTCTGCCGTAGGCGCCCTGAGCCGGCCGGAACAACTGCTGCTCGAGCAGATCGGCCGTATGCTCGTCGACCTCCTCGTAGGCCTCGCCGAGCGCACCGAGCGCGATCGCCAGCTGATCGACTGCGGCCGCCAGCTGATCGAGGAGCTGAGCCCGCGCCGATTCACTCGTATAAGCCATCCAGCTTGAGGTTAGTCACTGCGCGAGCGCGCTCGCGCGATCTCGCTCCGCCTCTCCACTAGGATCGCTCGACGGGACAAGAGGAGGGTGTCGATGCGGCTGTGTCTGATGGTCGAGGGTCAGGAAGGGGTGAGCTGGTCGGACTGGGTCGCGCTGGCGCAGGCCTGCGAGCGCCATGGCGTCTCGGCGCTGTTTCGCTCCGATCACTACCTGAACCTCGACGGCCAGCATCCCGAGCGCGGCGCGCTGGATGCCTGGGGGACGATCTGCGGCCTGGCGGCGCTGACCAGCCGCGTCCGGCTGGGCACGCTGGTCTCGCCAGCCACCTTCCGACATCCATCCAACCTGGCGAAACTCGCCACCACCGCGGATCACATCTCGAAGGGACGCGTGGAGGTCGGGCTCGGAGCCGGATGGCACGAGCGCGAGCACGCCGCCTACGGGTTCAGGTTTCCGTCCAGCCGCGAGCGGGCGGATGAGCTGGCCGAGCAGCTCGAGATCGTGCTCGGAAACTGGGGGCGAGAGCTGTTCTCGTTCGCCGGACGCCGCTACGCGCTCGACCGGCTCGCTGCCCAGCCCAAGCCGGTGCAGCGGCCGCATCCACCCCTGATCCTGGGCGGTAGCGCTGGGCCCCGGAGCGCGTGCTTGGCGGCGCGTTATGCCGACGAGTACAACACCCCGTTTGCCACCGTGGATCAGGTACGTTCGCGCCGCCGGCGGATCATGCAGGCGTGCGAGGAGGCAGGTAGGGAGCCGATTGCCTTCTCGGTGATGGCTGGACTGCTGTCCGGAGTCGATCGGGCCGAGGTGCGCGATCGAGCCGAGCGACTGCTGGCGCGCACCGGCCTGGGTGGCGACCCGGACGAATTCCTGGCCTCTCCTCCCGCCGGCTGGCTGGTGGGGACGGTCGAGCACGTGGTCGACCAGCTCCGGGCGCTGAGCTCCGCCGGAGTCAGCCGGGTGATGTGCCAGCAGCTGCTGCACCACGACCTCGACGCGGTCAGGCTGTTGGGCGAAGAACTCGCCCCCGCGGTGGCCTAGCCGCTGTCTGCGCCTGCCACGGCGCTCAGCAGGTCGCGCAGCTCCGCCGCGTTGCGCACCGCGTAGTCGCGGTAGCAGTTGTTCATCAGCAGGTGGGTTTCTCGTGCCTGGGCGGCGGTCTCGGCCAGCGGCTGGGCCAGCTCCTCGAGCTCCTGGCGCGAATACAGGTAACGGAAGCGCTCGGCGGCCGTCGGGGCATTTCCCTTCCACGTGCTGTCCGAGCGCCCATGGAAGCGGACGACCAGCAGCCTCTCGTTCGTGACCGCGAGGACCCGCGGCAGGCCAGAGGCCTCGGGCGCGTCCACGCAGACGGACACCAGGCCGTGCTCCTCGAGCATCCTCAGGGTCCGCTCGCGGTCGCGCGGTTCGGACATCCACATCGGCGAGCGAAACTCGACGCACACCTCGTAGTCGGGAAAGCGCTCGCGCAGGGCCTCGACCGCTTGCCGGTTCTCGCGCCGCGGGACGAACCACGGGGGATACTGAAACAGGACCGCGCCCAGCCTGCCGGCGTCATGCAGCGGCCGTAGCGCCGACTCAAACCGCCGCCACGC
>DAIQND010000025.1:0-18392 GCA_036788555.1 Solirubrobacteraceae bacterium
GCGTTGGCGCACATCGAAGCCGCCGTCGGGGCCGAGACGCCGATCGCGTCGGCCACCTCGAGCTTCCTGGTCGACGCGCTGGCGGCCGATCTCCGGACACCCCAGCGGTTTCTCAACGCCCACTGGCTCAATCCGGCGCACCTCATTCCGCTCGTCGAGGTGAGCCCCGGCGGGCGAACCTCGCCCGCCTGCACCGAGGCGATGCTCGCGCTGCTGCGGCGCGCGGGCAAGGTGCCCGTGCTGTGCGCCGCCGCGCCCGGCTACATCGTCCCGAGGGTCCAGGCGCTGGCGATGAACGAGGCGGCCCGGTTGGTGGAAGACGGGGTGGCCAGCCCCGAGAGCGTCGACACCGCGCTCCGCCTCGGCATGGGGCTTCGCTTCGCCGTGCTCGGGGTGCTCGAGTTCATCGACTGGGGCGGTGCCGACACACTCCTGCGGGCCAGCCGCTACCTGCGCCAGGAGCTGGCCGCCGATCGCTTCGCGCCCCCGGAGTCGGTCGTCCGGATGGCCGGCGGACCGCCCGAGGCCGGCTTTCGCGGCCTTGACGAGGCGTCCCGCCGGCGGGCGCTGGCGGCCTTCGTCGCCCTGCTGCGCCATCTCGAGCTGCTCCCGGAGCCGGGCGGGTTGGGGCCTGGCGAGGTCTCAGCGTCTGCGTAGCCGCCGCGCGGCTCGCTCGAGCCGCCCGGCCCCAGCGATGACCCGCAGCGCGACGATCCGTCCGGAGGCCGCGTTCAGCCCCGGCCCCGGGTAGGTGGAGGCGCCGCATTGGTAGAGGCGCTCAACCGGCGTCTGGTGGGCCCCGTAGGCGGGTAGCGGGCGCCACAGGTAGGACTGCCCGAGTTCGCAGTCGCCGGCGTAGATGTCGCCCCGCACCAGGTTGGGGTTTCGCCGCTCGAGCTCGGGCGGTGAGAGCATCACCACCTGGCCGCACACCTCAGGCCAGTTCTCGACGTGCGGCTCGAGGGCGCCGAGCACCCGCCGGGCAAACGCGTCCGTCAGCGCCTCGCTCCAGCTGCCGTCGCCCGTGTCGATTTCGCCGGCCGCGTCACCGCGCGGCGCGTAGGGCACCTGCTGAAGCTGGATCCACATGACCGCGTTGCGGTCCGGGGCCCGGCTCGGGTCGACCACGGTCGGCTGGCCCACGACGATCGTCGGCTTGGCCGGAAGCAGGCCGGCGGCGGCCTGGGCACAGGCGAGGGACACGCTGCGCAGGCCGCCGCTCAGGTGGACGATCGGAACGCCGTCCAGCCGCGAGTCGCGCCAGCGCAGATGCTCGCTGAGGGCGACGTGGATCTGGCTGCCCGCACGGGGGCTGTAGCGGAACCGCGTGCCCTGGACGACCGCCGGCTCGGGCGCCGCACCGGACGCCAGGAGCTTTCCGTAGAGCTGCGTCGGCGTGGTGTTGGCGATCACCGCCCGGCGGGCGTGGATCTCCTCGCCGCCGGCCACCACGCCGACCGCCGTGCGGCCACGGGTGATGATCCGCTCCACCTCGACCCCGGTCCGCACATGGCCCCCATGGTCGGCGATCAGCCGCTCGAACGCCCTCACGAAGTTCTGAGCGCCTCCCCGCACCACGGGGAGGCCGACGGCGTGCAGCGAGCCGGCGATCGCGAGCACCTGGAAGCCGCTGCCGGCGCTGTCGGGCGAGAGGCCGGTGTGCAGCGCCCACGGAGCGTACAGGGTGGAGATCTCGGCTCCCTGGAAGTGCCTTTCAAACCATGCCTGGGCCGAGGAGAGGAGCTCTGAGACGAGCGTCAGGCCGTCGCGTCGGCCCAGCGCGCGCGCGAGCTTCCAGGTGAGCCGGGCCGCGCTTCCGGAGTAGAGCTCGGTGCCGAGGAGCTCTCCGAGGGTGCCGATCGTCGCCCCGAAGCTCTCCATCTGGGCCAGGTACTCGGCGCGGTCGCGAGAGTCGAAGCCCTCCACGGTTCGCTGCGCATCCCGGTAGGCGATCGTGACGCCTCCGTCGGGCAGCACGTTGGCCGTCGTCTCCACCGGCGTCTCGCAGTACTCCAGACCCCTCGCCTCCAGCTCGCCGCCGAGCTCGGCGTAGGTCGCCGAGAGCTTGAACAGCGGATGCCAGGAGGAGAAGGTGTCGTGGACGTAGCCGGGCTCGGTTAGCTCCTCGCTGCGCACCGCGCCGCCGGCGACGTCGTTTCGCTCGAGCACCTCGACGGAAAGACCGGCACGGGCCAGATAGGCCGCCGCGACCAGGCCGTTGTGGCCGGACCCGATCACGATCACATCGCGCGTCTCGGGCATCACCCTGCAGGCTCCCAGATGCGTTGATCAAATGTCAAGTCAGTCGCGGTGGCGGCGAGCGGCGCAGGAGCCGCGACGGGCGCCGCGCCTACGTGAGCCGCAGCCGCCACGGGATCACGCTGAGTGCCGCAAGCCACAGCGCGGCGAGGATGGCGAACCCGATCCGGCCGTTGCCCGGCAGCGAGAAGGTCAGCCCCACGAGCGGTGCGCCGCAGACGATCGCCACCACCGGATAGATGTTCATCGCGCCCACGGCGGTGCCGGCGGACACCGGGTAGGCGCGCGAGGCGCCCACGACGGTGGCTCCGAACGGGATTCCGGCCGCAAACCCGGCGAGCGCGGCGCCGAAGGCGTCGAGCGCCGGATCGAGCGACAGGGAGAGCAGCCCGGTGCCGGCCGCGCCCGCGAGGAAGCTCGCCGCCACGGCCGGCCACGTCGCTTTCGGCAGCGCGCGGGCGAGGATCCCCCCCAGTGGCCGGCCGGCGATGGCCATCACGAGGATCAGCGAGCCGATCGCCCCGGCCGGACCCCGCCGCAGCCCGGCGGTCCGCTCCAGCAGCGTCACCACCCAGGCGCCGAGGATCACGCTGAAGCCGAACGAGACCGAGGACACCGCGCCGAGCCGCGCCAGCACGCGGTCGGTCAGCAGCGCGCGCAGCCGCGGCGTGTCGGCTCCGCCGCCGTGACCCGGTGTGCTCGGGCAGGCGGCGACGATCGGGATGGCCAGGACTCCGACCAGGAGGCTGCTGACGTACGGCGCGCGCCACCCGAAGGTGCCCACCAGCAGCGGAACGACCGCCAGCCCCAGGCCGCCGGCGCCCAGCGACATCCCCCCGTAGATCCCCCCGGCGAGCATCGCGCTGCGCCCGGCGCGCCACTGGGCGTAGATCGCGCCGCTGAGGAAGCCGAGCCCGACCCCGAGGCCGGCGACGGCGCGCCACGCCAGCACGAGCGCCGGAGCGGTGGTGGTGAGCAGCAGCAGGTTGCCGGTCAGCGAGAAGCCGATCGAGGCGATCCCGGCCCGCTTGGGCCCGAACCGGTCGATCGCCCGCCCGCCGGGGATCATCACCGCCAGCTCGGCGAAGAACAGCACCGTGGTGAGCAGGCCGATGACGGCCAGGCTCGTGCCGTAGCGGCGCTCCAGCAGGGTGGCCACGGGTCCGACGTTCGCGATGTTCCAGGAGATCGCGAGGCCAACCGTGCAGCCGCCGATCAGCGGGCCGATCGCCGCTCGGCTCGGGCTGGTGATCGGTTCAGCGAGGCTGGCGCCAGGAATGTTCAAGGCCCTTGATCAGGGCGACGATCGCCTGGTTGAGCGGCGTCGGGACGCCCTGCTCTGAACCGAACCGCACGATCCCGCCGTTCAGCGCGTCGATCTCGGTGGCGCGCTCGGCCAGCACGTCCTGGAGCATGCTCGCCCGGTGCTCGTAGGCGACTCGGGCCGCGTGATCCACGAGCTCGTCCGGATCGGAGTCGAGCGTGATCCCCAGCGAGTCGGCGACCGCCCGGCCCTCGGCGACCAGCCGGCTGACCAGCTGCCGGGTCTCCGTGAGCTCGCACACCCGCCCGTGCGTCAGCCGGGTCAGCGCCCCGATCGGGTTCGTGGCGGCGTTGAAGATCAGCTTCGTCCACTGCGCGCCGCGGGCGTCCTCGAGCGCCTTGGTGTTCATCCCGCCGGCGGTGATCGCCTCGGCCAGGCGCGTCACCTGATCCATCCCGGCGGGCGCTGGCTCAAACGGCCCCAGCCACGTGTCCCCCCGGGTATCCATGTTGACCACCCCGGGCTCCACCAGGTGCCCGGCCGGGAACGTCGTGCCGCGGATCACCCGCTCCACGTGTTCGGCGATCGCCTCCTCGTTGCCGACGCCGTTCTGGACCGAGGCCACCGCCCCGCCGGCGAACGCGTGGGCGGACCCGCGGATCGCGTCCTCGGTGAACATGCTCTTGGTGGCGACGATCCCGAAGTCGCACGGCGGAAGCTCTGACGGATCGGTCGTGGCCCGGACCCGGCCGAGCAGATCGGCCTCTCCGGTCAGCCTCAGCCCGTTGCGGTTGATCGCCTCGACGTGGGCCGCGGAGACATCGTAGGCCCACACCTCGACCCCGTCCACCTGGGCCAGATGCGCGGCGAACAGGCTCCCCACCGCCCCAGCGCCGACGACACACACCTTCACGCGCTCACCTCCATTCGACTGCGTTGCAACTCCCAGGAGGCTTCACGCCCCTTGACCAGGCGGTGCAGCGCGGCGGTCACCGGCACCGCCACCCCGCACCTCTGCGCTTCGCGAACCACCGCCCCGGCGATGAAATCGACCTCGGTCTGGCGGCGCGCGAGCACGTCCTCGAGCATCGAGGGCAGGTGGGCGTAGTCGCTCCGGTTCGTCTCGCCCCGGGCCACGGCCAGCAGGTTCATCTCCCAGGGATCCTCATGGAGCGTGATTCCGGCGGCCGAGGCGACCGCCTTGCCCTCGTCGATCAGCGCGCGGACGACCGGGCCGAGCGCCTCCTCATCGGCGAACAGCGCCACGTGCGGCAGCTCGGTGAGCGCCGAGACGCTGTTGATCGCCGAGTTGAAGATGAGCTTCGACCACTGCGCCGGCACGAGGTCGGTGAAAGCCTGCGCGCGAAGCCCCGATGAGTTGATCAGCGCGGCCACCGCTTCGACCATGCCCATCGATACACCGGTCCCGGCCCACGGCCCCAGCCAGGTGGCGGTGTCCAGCTCGTACTCGACATGCGTGTCGCCGTGGCGCGTCCCGCTCATGAACGTGACCGATGAGATCAGCGGCCAGTCGCCATGACGGGCGATCACATCCTCGGCGCCGAGACCGTTCTGGATCGTCATCAGCGTCGCGCCGGGGGCGACCCCGCTCAGGCGGGCGCCCACGCGCTCGAGATCGGTGGCCTTGACCGCGATGATCCCGAGATCGAACGGGGGGAGCTCGCCGGCGTCGCTGGTGGCGCGCAGGCGCCCGACCAGCTCGCTTTTGCCGGAGACCCGCAGCCCGTCACGCTCGAGCGCCTCGGCGTGCTCGGCGCGCCGGGTCAGCACCCACACCTCGCAGACGCGGCTGAGGTGTCCGGCCAGCAGGCTCCCGATCGTGCCGGCGCCGATCACACAGACCCGCCGGAGCTGCTCAGCGCCCATTCACTAGCTCCGTGAACTCCTCGTCGGTGACCAGGTTGTGCTTGCGCGCCCCCAGCGCCTTGACCTCGGCGAGCAGCGCCGGCCATTCGTCCTGCGGGCGCTCCAGGCCGAGCTCGGCCAGCTTGATCCGGATCGAGTCCAGGCCGCTCTTCTTGCCGAGCACGATCCGGCGCGGCGCGCCCACCAGCTCCGACGAGTACGGCTCGATCGCCGGAGGGTCGTGGAACTGGCTCGCGACGGCGCCGCTCTCGCGCGTGAACAGCGTCTCGCCGGTCAGCGGCTTCCATGGTTCGAGCTCATAGCCCGCCGTCCGCGCCACCAGCCCGGCAACCCCGCGCAGTCGGTCGAACCTCAGCTCGGTGGCGATCCCGTACAGCGCCTCCAGCGCCAGTGCCACCTCGCCGAGGTTGGCGTTCCCGGCCCGCTCGCCCATGCCGTTGATCGTCCCCTGCACCCACCGGGCGCCCGCGCGCACGGCCGCCACGGAGGCCGCGGTGGCCAGGCCGAAGTCGTTGTGACCGTGCCAGTGCACGGGAATCTCCTCTCCCACCCACTCGCGCGCGCTACGCACCATCAGCGCGGCGGCCTCGGGGTTGACGGCTCCGAGCGTGTCGACCATCGCCACCTCGGCTGCCCCGGCCTCGACCGCCTCCGTGTAGACGCGCTCGAGAAACCCGAAGTCGGCGCGCGAGCCGTCGACGCCGAAGAAGCAGATCCTGACCCCGCTCTCGGAGGCGTAGGAGATCGCCGTCCTCACCCGCCGGAGCAGCTCCTCGCGCGCGATCCCGTAGGCGCTCAGCTTGCCGTCGGAGACCGGCGACTCGATCACCGCCGCCCGCACTCCGATCTCGAGAAGCGCGTCGACGTCGGCCGGCAGCGCGCGGGCGAAGCCCCAGATCTCCGCCCCCAGCCCCGCGGCGGCGATCGACCGAAACGCCTCGGTGTCGTCCTTTGAGACGCGCGGGAACCCGGCCTCGATCCGCTCGATGCCGAGCGAGTCGATGGCCTTGGCGATCTCGAGCTTCTGCTCGGGGTCAAGCGCCACCCCGACCGTCTGCTCACCGTCGCGCAGGGTCGTGTCGTACAGGCGCACGCGGGCGGGGGCCTCGGGGCTCGGGTCGAGGGCGCGCCGGTTGAGCTCGCCCGTCCACAGCTGCTGCTGGGGAATCATCTACGCACCTCGGAAGTCGTCGGGGTCGGTCCCGAGCTGCTGGGACCCGGTTTCCGTGATCAGGAAGTTGTCCTCCACGCGCAGGCCGCCTCCGTCCGGCCAATACAGCCCCGGCTCGATGGCCAGCACCATACCCTGACGGATCTCGCCGGCACCGGCCTGGTGGGCGTAGGGTGGCTCGTGGGCCCGCGCCCCGACGCCGTGGGCGATCGGGTGCGAGGGCTGCCCGGGGTAGCCGAGCTCGGCGATGCCGGCGCGGATCAGGCGGTCGAGCTCGGGAAGGCTCGCCCCCGGGCGCAGGTGGTCGATCGCGCTTCGGTAGACGCCGAGCAGCCCATCGGTCAGCTCCTCATATTCGGGCGTCAGCTCGCCCGGCACCGCGTTCTTGGTCAGATCGCACCAGTAGCCGTCGGCACACACCCAGATCTCGAGCAGCGTCGGCTCATCGGCGCTGACCCTGGCATCGCTCGTCGCCGTGAACGTGCGGATGCTCGGGCCTGACCACACGAGCGTGAATCCGCGAGCCAGCTCAACCTTCCCCTGATAGCCGATCCCGTTGTGATGCACATGAGCCTCGAACATCGCGCCGACCTCGCCGCAGGTCATCCCGGGCCGCAGCCGCTCGCGCACGTGTCCCATCGCCGCCGCCGCCAGCTCGGCCGCCAGGCGCATCCGCTCGATCTCCTGATCGGTCTTGATCGCGCGGGCCTCCGCCATCAGTCCCGAGCAGTCGGCGACCTCGCGGCAGCGGCCGTCGAAGGCGTCAAACCAGTCCCGTGAAGGGACGGTGGGCTCGCCGATCATGCGGTCCGCCGCCTGTGTTCCCTGGGTCAGCTCGAGCCCGATCCGGCCCGTCAGGCCGCGTTCGGCCAGCACCTCGAGGGCCAGCTCGCGCGAGCGGTACCAGGGCGGCCGCGGATCGTCGGGGTGATAGCCGGCGAACGGCCTGATGTCGCGCGTCCAGCTGGTGCGGTGGGCGTCGTCCAGCTGAGGCTCGAGCACGGCCAGCACCGGCTCGCCGCTGGCCGGGAACACGAGCACGTCGTAGCCCTTCATGCACCAGTAGCTGTCGAGGTAGACGATGTTGTCGGGCGCGCGCACGACGACCGCGTCGAGCTCGCGCTCGGCCATCATGGCGCGGAAGCGCTCCAGCTTCTGGCGGTCGGGGGCCCAGCTCATAGCGCGGGCCTACCAGCGCTTGAGCGGCGGCGCGGGAACCCCGTAGGCCTCCTCCCACGAGATCACCGGGTTGCGCAGGACGCCGATCCCCTCGATATCGCACTCGATCACGTCGCCGGGCTTCAGGTAGTACTCCTCGGCGTCCGGGCGAAACCCGGCAACGCCGGACACGGTGCCGAGCGACAGCACGTCTCCGGCGCTGTAGTCCAAGGCCGAGTAGTGCTCGATCACCTCGGGAATGGTCAGCGACATGTTTCCCGACACCGACTTCTGGCGCACTTCACCGTTGACCCGCAGCTCCATGTCGAGGGCATAGGGATCGGGGATCTCGTCGGGAGTCACGATCCACGGGCCCAGGGGGCAGAAGGTGTCGATCGCCTTGCAGAACCCGAAGATGCCCGAGCGCATCTCCCGTCGCTGGATGTCGCGAGCCGTGACGTCGTTGAAGATCAGGTAGCCGCCGACGTAGTGCTTGGCTTGCTCGGAGTCGAAGTGCTTGCCGGTGCGCGCCATCACGAGCGCGAGCTCGAGCTCGTAGTCGAGCTCGTTGGTGAGATGGGACGGATAGACGATCGGGTCATCTGGCCCGATGATCGCGTCGACGTTCTGGAAGAACACGATCCAGGGCGCGATCTCATGCGACCAGTTGACCTGCTTTGACTCATCCTCGTGCTCGCGGTAGTTGCCCGAGGTGTGGAAGAACTTCTTGGGGACGATCGGTGCACGCAGGCGGACGTCGTCGAGTGCCACCCGCTCACCGTTGGCGCCGGCCGCGATGCTCGCCGGATCCTCGCCTGCTTCGAACAGCTCGCGCATCGTCGCGAAGGCGTCGATCACGGTGATCTTCCCGTCGGTCAGCACGCCGCAGCGGGTCCGCTCGTCGGGATCGGTAAACGTCACGAGCTTCATGAGGCGACTCCACAGATCTGGGGGATGGTGAGGGCGTAGACCGTGGCCACTTTGACCAGCCCCTCGATGTCCAGGTTCTCGCCATCGGGCCCCGGGAGCCCGCTGGAGGTGCCGTAGTTGACGGTTTCGATTCCGTAGCGGGTGAGCGCGGACGCATCGGAGAACCAGCGCACGGCGTCACGTTCGGGTGGCTGGCCGAACACCCGCTCGTGCCCGACATCGATGGCCTGGATCAGCGGATGCTGCTCGTCGATCTCGGCGCCGGGGGCCGTGATGAACACCTCGTATTCGATGCCGTAGTCGGGGTGTCGCCCGCGCAGTGCGCGGACCAGATCGGACAGCGCCCGCTTGGCCTCCTGCATCGGCATCGTCGGCGGGACGCGGACGTCGAGGAACAGGTCGGTGCGGTTAGGGGTCCGGCTCACGCGCCACGGATAGCCGCCGCGCACCGAGCCGATGTTGACCACTCCGTCGAGTCCCCGGTAGCGGCTGCGCTTCTGCCACTCGGGAATCCAGTCGAGCACCTCGTCGAGCACCTCGTGCATGCGCACGATCGAGTTCTCCGCCATCCGCCCGCTGGAGAAGGCGGTGTGGATGAACGGGCCGTGGGTGGAGATCCTCGCCCACATCGTCCCGTAGTGGCCGAGCACGACCCGCTGCTCGGTCGGCTCGCCGAGGATGCACATGTCGGCGATCCCGCCGTGTGAGGGGAGATAGCGGCTGCCGGCGGCATAGCCGCGGTACTCGGCGCCGCGGAATTCCTCGCCCCACTGCGTCTTCTCGATCTCGCCGACGACGCAGGCGATCACCACGTCGCCCCCGAGCCGGACGCCGGCGTCGCGGACCGCGCGCACCGCCTCCAGATAACACGCCAGCGCGCCCTTCATGTTCGAGATGCCGAGTCCGTAGATGCGCCCGTCCTTGACCATCGCCCGCGGCTGGAAGCCGACGATCCCACGCAGGTGCGGCTCGAGCCCGGAGTACGAGGTGTCCATGTGGCCGTTGAACATCAGCGTCGGACCTCCCCCCTCGCCCTCGAGCGTGCCCAGCACGTTCGGCCGTCCCTCCTCAACCTCCTGCCAGGCCACCTGTAGGCCCGTGTCCTCAAACGCCGCCCTCACGGTCTCGGCCATCGCCTGCTCGGACCCGGTGGGGCTGGGGGTGCTGACGTACGCGCATGCGGTGTCCACCAGCCGCTGCTGGTCGACGCATTGGATCACCCGCTCGGCGAGCCCGGGGTCGGTCGTCGATGTCATCGGCGGAAGCGCGGGAGAACCTCGTCGGCGAACAGCTTGATCTGGTTCTCGCGCCGATCGCCCCACAGCTCGAGCATGATGTGCGTGCAGCCGGCATCCACGTACTCCTCGATCGCGGCGATGCAGTCCTTCGGCGTGCCCGCGATCGGCCGGGTCTTGTCGAGGATCTCGTCGGTGACCGCCTTCGCCGCGGCGCGTCTCCCACCGGCCTCCATGGCCTCGGCGATCGGCCGGATCTCCGCCTGGCTCAGACGTGCCTCCTCGAGCAGCACATCGGCCGAGGCCTGGATGTTCTGCACCTTGTTGGCCAGATACATGGCGGCGATCTCGCGGGCCCCCTGGCGCCCCGTGTCGCGGTCGTGGTCGATGCTGGCGACGATCGTGCAGCCGAGGTCGAGCTCGTCGGCATCGCGCCCCTTGGCCTCGGCGCCCTTGCGCATGTTCTCCCGGGCATAGCGGATGAACCCGGGGGTGGTGATGCTCGCGGTGAGCAGACCGTCGCCCTCCTCGCCGGCGTACTGCTGCATGCGCGGGCCGGTTCCGGCGACGTAGATCGGCACGCTGCCCCGCGGCGAGTGGGCTTCCTCGGAGAGCGCCGGCACGCTTGCGCTGAACGCCTTGCCCTCGTAGGAGAACTCGCCGCCCTCGAGCACGCCGCGCACGATCCGCACCGCGTCGCGCGTCGGGTGCAATGGCTTGACCTCGTCGGCGCCGATCTCCTTCATGAAGATCCGGCTGGCCCCAAAGCCCAGGTTGAAGCGCCCGGGCGCCAGCTCCTGGGTGACCCGCGCGTCCATCGCCACCTGGATCGGATGGCGGGTGAACGGGGAGATGATCCCCCACCCGATCGTCAGCTGCTCGGTCTCGCGCGCGATCAGCGCCGAAAGTACGGTCGAGCTGCGCGCCTCCATCTGGTGCTTTCGCCACCACGGATACGCCTCGGCCAGCCAGATCGTGTCGAACCCGTTGCGGTCGAGCAGCCGCGCGTGCTCCAGAATCTCCTCCACGGGCTCCATCGTCAGCTGCATCACGCCGATGCGCAGCGGAGGAGTCATCCGGCGGATCCTGGTGCTCGGGTCAGGGCGCGCCCCATACGTATATTTGATCAGAAAATCCCAGCCGGGTGCAAACCCGATTTATGATCGTCCCGTCGAGCCGCTGGAAAACCCAGCCCGGACACAAGGAGTCGCCCATGGCCGTCAACACGTCCGCCACCAGCTCCGCCAGGGAATCTGTGCCGTTCCGGGTGATCGACGCAGATGGCAAGACAACGGAGCTGACCTACTCGGCCCCGCATCGCGCGGCCGAGCATGACGAGGCCGCGGTGCTGCAGCAGCTGCCGTGGTTCGAGAACGGCCAGCCGCTGCACAACTGGATGCTGCACGAGACCGACTTCTACGACGAGGTGGAGCAGGTGTGGGGACGCCGCTGGGGGGCGGAGGGGATCGGCAAGCTGCGAGAGGTGCTGGTGTCCCGGCCCACCGAGAACGAGATACGGCCTGAATACGCGGAGGAGTGGCAGTACTACTACTCGACCGCCGCCGGCAATGCCGACCTCGGTCGCCTCCAGGCCCAGTTCGACGAGTACTACCAGCTGCTCGAGGACAACGGCGTGCGGGTCAACTACATCGAGCCGCCGGTCCCGGCGATCGGCGCCTACGGCTATCTGAAGAACCTGGTCACGCTGGCCGGGGGCGGGCTCGTCGTCCACGGCGGCGCGATCATCCACCGCATGGGGCTCGGCTCCTGGCAGCGGGGCCGCGAGGTGATCTGGTCAAAGGCCCTGACCGCCCTCGGGGTGCCGATCTACCTGACGATCCACGGTCGGGGCGTCGGCGAGCCCGGCGCTGGACGCTGGCTCGATTCCAAGACCTTCGTGTTCAACAACAGCGTGGTGGCCAACGAGGAGGGTCTCCGGCAGATCGAGTTCGTCCTCGATGGCCTGGGGGTCGAGCTCGTGACCACCTACAGCCCCGGCTGGGTCGGCTCGACCGGGCACGGCAACATCGGCACCACCCACGCCGACATGTTCCTGATGGTGCCCGACACCGGCGTCGCCGTGCTCGCCCCGCACCTGGTCGACTACGCGTTCATCCGCTACCTCAAGCGGAGCGACGTGAAGATCATCGAGGTCCCGGTCGAGGAGTACTGGGACCTGGCGGTCAACGGGGTGACGCTCGAGCCCGGAAAGGTGGTCATGAACGCCGGTTCGCCGACCGTGGTCAAGGCGCTCGAGCGAGAGGGCGTCGAGGTGCTCCAGGTCGACTTCTCCGAGAGCCACAAGTTCGCCATCGCGGGTTTGCACTGCGCGACGCTCGAGCTGGTCCGCGACCAGCCGGAGCCGATGTCGAATTGAGCGCGACCTCCGCACCCACTGGCCGTCTCGGCTTTGATGACCTCGGCCGCGGCGAGCCGGCGCTGCTGTTGCTCACCGGGTGGTGCTCCAGCCGCAGGCGGTGGTCGCGGGCGGCGCCGCTGCTGGCGGCGAACCGGCGCGTGGTCAACTTCGAATGGCGCGGCCACGGCGAGTCGGCGCCCGTGGATGCGGACTTCGGGACGCCGGAGATGGTCGAGGATGCGCTTGCGGTGATCGCTGCCACAGGGATCGAGACGTTCATCCCCTGCTCGGCCTCGCACTCCGGCTGGGTGGCGATCGAGTTGCGCCGGCGGCTCGGTGACCGGGTGCCGGCGATCGCGCACCTGGACTGGATGCTCACCCGGCCCTCGTCGGGCTACATGCAGCTGATCAGCCAGCTCCAATCCGGGGCCACATGGGAGGCCGCGCGCGACACGCTGTTTCAGATCTGGCGGGGGGGCGTCGAGCGCACCGAGATCGAGGCGGCGCTGGGCGTGATGCATGACCAGGACGCGGAGATGTGGATCCGCTCGGGCCGGGAGATCGAAGCGTCCTACCGCCTCCACGGAAGCCCGCTCGAGGCGCTCGCCGAGCTCGAGGCCAAACCGGCGGTGATGCACCTCTACGGCCAACCCGCGACGCCCGAGTACCTCGAGGCCCAGCAGGGCTTCGCCGCCCAGCACGATTGGTTTTCCGTCCGGCGGCTTGACCAGGTGCGGACCCACTTCGCCATGCTCGAGGCGCCGGAGCAGGTGGCCGGCGCGATCGAAGAGTTTGCCCGGGTGGCACGCCGGTGAGCGCCGAGGCGGACCGCTCCAGGCACGCGCGGGGGATCGCCGCCTACGCCAGCCAGTTCGGCATCGCCGAGGAGGAGGTCGAGACCTACTTCGCGTCGCTGATCGGGGCGCGGATGGCCGGCGAGGCGATCGCGGCCCAGGGCGGGGGGGCGTGGGAGGAGGGCATCCTGTCGCTGCGCGACCGGAGCCTCGTCGTGCTGGCCAGCCTGATCACCCAGGGAGGTGCGGACACCCGCCTGCGCAGGCACATCCGCTGGGCCGTGGAGCACGACGTGAGCCCGGCCCAGATCGAGGAGCTGTGCACGTTGCTGGCGATCTACGCCGGATACCCGCGCGCCTCGACGGCGATGGAAATAATCCGAGACGAGCTCCCGGCGCTGAAGGACGGCGAATGAAGGTTGCGATCGCCGGGGGGGGTGTCGGCGGCCTCACCGCGGCGATCGCGCTCTCCCGCCACGGGATCGAGGTCGAGGTCTGCGAGCAGGCGCCGGCGCTGAACGTGCTCGGCGCGTCGCTCCAGCTCGGGCCGAACGCGCTGCGCCTGATGGACGAGCTTGGGATGCTCGCCGAGCTGCGCCGCATCGGGGTACGTCCCGACGCGGTGCGGTTCATCCGCTGGCAGGACGGCTCGCTGCTGCTGGACATGCCGATGGGCGCAGAGATGGAGGAGCATTTCGGCGCCCCCCAGCTCGACTTCTATCGCCCGGACCTGCACCGGGTTCTGGCTGACGCGCTCGAGCCGGGCGTGCTCCGCCTCGGCGCCCGGGTGGTGGCGGTCGAACCGCTGGACGACGCCGTCAGGCTGTCGCTCGCCGATGGCGCGCAGATCGAGGCCGACGTGGCGATCGCTGCCGATGGCATCCGCTCGCCGATCCGCCAGCAGCTGTTCGGTCTCGAGGAGCCGCGCTTCTCGGGAACCGTGGTCTATCGCGGGGTCGCGCCGCGGGAGCGCGTTCTCGCCCGGCACCCCGAGCACGTCAACTACTACTGGCTGGGACCTTACCGGCACGGCGTCTCCTACTGGATCTCCGGGGGGGAGCTGCTCGCCGTCAACTGTGCGATCCAGCATGCCGACTGGTCTCAGGAGTCGTGGACGCTCGAGGCGCCCGTGGACGAGGTGCTGCCGTACTTCGCCGGGTGGGATGAAGCGCTGCTCGAGCGCGTCCGGGCGTGCGAGCTGCTTCTCCGCGGCGCGGTGTTCGTGCGCCAGCCACTCGAGCACTGGTCAAAGGGGCGGGTGGCGCTGCTAGGTGACGCGGCGCACGCGATGGAGCCCTTCCAGGCGCAGGGCGCGGCGCAGGCGGTGGAGGACGCCTACGTGCTGGCGGTCTGCCTGGCCGGCGGCGCGCACGATCCGGTTGGCGCGCTGAGTCGTTACGAGACGATTCGCCGCGAGCGCGCCGAGGAGCTCCAGGCTTCGTCGGCGGCGGCCGCCGACGTGTTCTATCTGCCCGACGGCGAGCAGCAGCAGGCCCGCGACGCGGCCTACGCGGAGCTGCGGGCAACCCAGCCGTATGGCCCTCGCCAGCGCATCTGGGAGTACGACGTCAGAGACGCATTCATAGCCTCGATCCGTGAGGGTTCTTCAACTGAAAGGGGAGATGGACGATGACCGAGGAGCCGCCCGCGCCGGTTGTCTCGAACGCGCCGACGCAGATCGCCGACGGCGTGCATGTGATTCCCGACGGCGGGGTGCCGCTGGTCCCCAACGTCGGCATCGTCGTTGGTTCACGCGCCGGCCTGGTGGTCGACCCGGGTATGGGCCCGCTGAACGGGGCGACCGTCCGCCGCCACGCCGAGGAGCTCGCGGCGGACCGGCCGACGTTCCTCACCATCACCCACTTCCATCCCGAGCACGGCTTCGGGGCCCAGGCCTTCGAAGATGGCGCGACGATCGTGTACAACCGCGGCCAGCTCGACGAACTGCGGCAAAAGGGCGCCGGATACCTCGAGATGTTCCGCGGGTTTGGCGCTTCGGTCGCACAGCAGCTGGTGGACGTACGGCTGGTGGAGCCGCATGTCACCTACGACGGTGCGGCGGAGCTTCTGCTGGGAGGGCACACGGCGCAGCTGCGGACCTGGGGACTCGCCCACACCCGCGCCGACCAGGTCGTATTCCTCGAGGAGCAGCGGGTGCTGTTCACCGGCGACCTGGTCGAGAACAACTGCTTCGCCATCTTCCCGTGGTTTCCGCCCGAGGACACCGACGTCGACGGAGACCGCTGGATCGAGCTACTCGAGCAGCTCGAGGCACTCGAGCCGGCCGTCGTCGTCCCAGGACACGGCGAGGTCGGAGACGCGAGCGTGATCACCCGCGCTCGCGAATACCTACAGCTGCTGCGTTCCGAGGCGCGACGGCTCGCCGAGGAGGGGGCGAGCGAGGAGGAGACCGCGGCTCACCTCGACCGCACGATGCGCGAGCTCCATCCCGACTGGGCGCAGCCGGAGTGGATCGTCTCGGGAGCCCGCTTCTTCCACGCCGCCCACGCCGCAGCGCTAGAGCGGTGATCCCCGTGGTTGCCAACCCATCCCCCGCCCGGCAGATCCCGTTTTCCGAGCGGACGCTCCCGGCGCTGCTGCAACGCCAGGCGCAGAGCTACGGGACGCGGCCGCTCGTCCGTTGCGGGGACACCGAGCTCAGCTACACGGAGGCGGCGGACACCGCGGCCCGGGCGGCTGGAATGTTGCGCGCCGCCGGGGTGCAACCGGGCGACCGGGTTGCGGCGATGTGCGAGAACCGGATCGAGCTGCTCGAGCTGATCCTCGGCTGCGCCTGGTCCGGCGCGATCATCGTGCCGATCAACACGGCGATGCGCGGCGCCCAGCTCGAGCACGTGTTGGCGAACTCGGCCCCCCGTGTGCTGGTGGGCGACGGGTCGCTGATCGGCTGGCTGGAGCACGTCGACGCGGCGGTTGTTCCCGAGCAGCTGTGGACGCTTGACCAGGACGCGCCGGCAACCGTCGTCGGTCGCCCCGTCGTCGCTCGCCCCGAGCCCGGCGGAGCGCTCGAGCCCCACCCGGCGCGGCCCGGCGACACCGCGGCGATTCTCTACACGTCAGGCACGACCGGCCCCTCCAAGGGAGTCTGCTGCCCCCACGCCCAGCAGTACTGGTGGGGCGTGCTGGTCTCGGAGATCCTGGGGATCGAGGATGGCGACTCTCTCTACACCTGCCTGCCTCTGTTTCACACCAACGCTCTCACCGCCTTCGTTCAGGCGCTGGTGAGCGGCGCCACGTTCGTGCTCGGGCCCCGGTTCTCCGCGTCGCAGTTCTGGACTCGCGTACGGCACGCGGGTGCCGACGTGACCTACCTGCTCGGGGCGATGGTCAGCATCCTGATGGGCCGCCCGCCCGACCCGGCCGATCGCGACCATCGCGTACGGGTGGCGCTTGCCCCGGCGACGCCGCCGTGGCTGTTCGACGCCTTCCGTGACCGCTTCGGGGTGCAGCTGGTCGAGGGGTACGGGTCCACCGAGACCAACTGCCCGATCGCTCCCGAGCGCCCGGGCGAGTCACGTGGCGGCTACATGGGTCCGGTGCGGCCGGGGTTCGCCGCCCGCGTGGTCGACGAGGAGGACCAGGCGGTCCCCGATGGCACCGCGGGCGAGCTCGTGTTGCGTCACGAGGAGCCGTTCGCGTTCGCGACCGGCTACTTCCGGATGCCCGAGCAGACCGTGCAGGCATGGCGCAACCTGTGGTTTCACACCGGCGACCGTGTCGTCCGCGACGCCGACGGGTGGTATCGCTTCGTCGACCGGGCCAAGGACGCGATTCGCCGGCGCGGCGAGAACATCTCCTCGTGGGAGGTCGAGCAGGTGCTGGTCGAGCACGAGGCGGTCCAGGCGGCCGCGGCGTTCCCGGTTCCCTCACAGCTCGGGGAGGACGAGGTGATGGCGGCGATCGTGCTCGAACCCGGGGCGAGCCTCTCGCCGGCGGAGCTGATCGAGCACTGCGAGGGGCGGCTGGCCTACTTCGCGATCCCGCGTTACGTCGAGTTCGTCGGCGAGCTGCCGCTGACCGAGAACGGCAAGGTCCGCAAGCAGGTGCTGCGCGAGCGTGGCATCACGGCTTCGACCTGGGACCGGGAGGCCGCCGGCGCCCGCCGCTAATCCGCGACGCGGACGACGCTCTTGCCGGCCACGTCGCCGCGCTCGAGCATCCGGTGCCCCTCCCCGACCTGCTCGAGGGGCAGCACGGCGCCGATCAGCGGCCGGAAGCGGCCCGAGTCGAAATGCCTGATCGCAGAGAGCGCGTCGTCCATCGTGCCAAGCCGGGAACCGAGGATCCGCACCTGCTTGACGAACATCGCGGTCACGTCCATCGTCACCTCGTCACCGCTGGTGGCGCCGGCGCTGACGATCGTCCCGCCTGGCGCGCAGAGTTCGAGCGATCGCGCCCAGGTGGCGCTGCCCACGTGCTCGAAGACGACGCTCGCCCCGGCGCCACCCGTGTAGTCGCGGACCGCCGCGACCACGTCCTGCGCGTAGTGGTCGAGCACGAGGTCGGGCGCGAGCGCTGCCAGCGCCGCCCGTTTGGTCTCGCCGCCCGCGCTGGCGATCACCCGCGCACCGACGAGCTGAGCGATCTCGATCGCCGCGCTGCCCAGGCCACTCGCCCCCGCCCACACGAACACCACGTCGCCGGGCCCGACCTGGGCTTTGCTCACCAGCATCTCCCAGGCCGTGATGTAGGAGTTGGCAAAGCAGGCGACGCGGTCGGCCGGGAGGCTCGCGTCGACCGGGATGGCCAGGCGCTCCGGGACCAGCACAAGCTCGGCGTAGGTGCCGTGGTAGACGTCGAAGGAGTCGCAGTATTGCGAGCGCTCCCGGCGGCAGGGCTCGCAGCGCCCGCAGGTCATGTAGGGGTTGAGGGTCACGCGCTGCCCGGCGCGAAACCGCTCGACCTCCGAGCCGATCCCGATGACCTCCCCGCACAGGTCGATCCCGAGGATCGCCGGCAGGGCGACGCGGTAGGCGGGGTGCGGATGACCGGCCCTGATCCAGAGGTCTCGCCGGTTCACCGACGTCGCCTGCACGCGCACCAGGAGATCGCGTGGCCCGGGGACCGGATCGTCCACGCGATCGACCTGGAGCACCTCCGGTCCGCCCAGGCTGTGCATCCGGACCGCGCGCATCTGCCCCCGGTTCAGTGGATCAGCGCGGTCAGCTCGATCTCGATCAAGAGCCCCGGAAGCGCCAGCCCCGAGACGCCGATGATCGTCTGCGGCGGATCCGCCGCGCCCCCGGTGACCTCCGCGATCGCGCGGGGGATCACCTCGAACTCGGTCGGGGCCGGGGTGTAGATCGTGCGGCGC
>DAIQND010000026.1:0-18247 GCA_036788555.1 Solirubrobacteraceae bacterium
ATCACCGAGCGCCAGCGAGGCCGGGTCACGCGGGGGCAAGGTAGCCGCCGCCCGGGAGGCGCAGCGGCGGCCGCACGCTGAGCACCGTTCACAAGCGCTACGATCCCGGCGCAAGAGGTCGGTGGTGATGGGAAGCCGGTGCGAATCCGGAGCGGACCCGCCACTGTGAACGGGGAAGCCCGCCGCAACATAGGCCACTGGTGAGGACGACTCGCCGGGAAGGCGCGGCTGGTAGGCCCGTAAGCCAGGAGACCAGCCCCCGACCTGAAGCCGATAGCCCTCGTGGAAAGGGGTGGCCCTGTTGAAGCGAACAATCCTGCTCGCCACGCTCGTGGCGCTGTTTACGATGCCTGCCGTCGCGCTGGCAGCCAAAGGCCCGGCGGTGGGCCTGCGGATCGAAGGAGCCAAGCGCACGCTCTTGCTGCCGACGACGATCCAGACCAGGAGCGGCTGGATCACGCGCGGCGGCGCGCCCAAGGGAGCGTGCTCGGCCGAGAGCGCCCAGGGGGCGCTCAACGTTGCAACGCATGGCCATTGGACCGGCCAGTGGTACCCGTCCTACCACGAGTACTTCATCACGTCGATCCTCGGTGAGAGGCCGACTGGCGCCAACTACTGGACGATCTTCGTGAACAACCACAGCTCGAGCCTCGGCGCGTGCGACATCAAGCTCCGCGCGGGCGAGCAGCTGCTGTTCGCCGTGACCAACGGGAGCCAGGGGGCCTCCAAGCTCAGTTCGGCGCGCAGTGCGATCGCCGGGCGCAGCTTTGAGGTGAAGCTGGTCGGCTACGGCGCCAAGGCGGCTCCGCTGGCGGGCGTGCGGATCACCGGCAATGGCATCAGGCCTGCCACCACGAACCGCCACGGCATCGCGCGGATCACCGACAGGCACTCCGGGGTTCTGGTGCTCCATGCCGCGCCGAAGGGCTACGTCCGGACCGAGGCGATAGTTCACGTAGCCAGCTGATGCCATGAAGAGCCGGGTCGCAGCGCTGGCGATTGCGGCCGCTTCGGCGGTCGCAATCGCCGGATGCGGCCTGGGCGCCGGCAAGGGCAGCTCGAACGTCGTCCTGACCGTGAGCCGAGGGTTCGGAAGCCAGCGGGTGGCGCAGCTGAGCGTCCACAACGTGCCCGGGTCCGAGACCGTCATGCGGATGCTCGAGCGCCACTTCCGGGTCACCACCCGCTACGGCGGTGGGTTCGTGGAGTCGATCGACGGCCTGTCCGGCAGCTCCGCGCACCTGGACTGGTTCTATTACGTAAACGGCGTCGAGGCGGCGGCCGGAGCCGCGGCGACGCGCGTGCACGGCGGCGACCGGATCTGGTGGGACCTCCATGATTGGAGCGCGGCGCAGGACACGCCGGCGGTGGTCGGGGCGTTCCCGGAGCCGTTCGTCCACGGGTTGGGAGGAAAGCGGCTGCCGACCGCGCTGCAGTGCGCCTCCGACACCGGCAAGGCGTGCCAGCGGGTATCGAGCGAGATGAACGCGATCGGGGTCCCGATCGCCAATCAGCTCCTGGGGGCCGGCTCCGGGACCGACTCCCTGACCGTCGAGGTGGGGACATGGCGCGATATGCGCGGCCAGATCGTGGCCGAGCTGATCGACCAAGGTCCCCGCGCCAGCGGCGTCTACGCCCGGTTTGTGGGCCCGCGCGGAGAGAGGCTTCAGTTGCTCGATGCCGCGGGACGGGTGGCGATGACGCTTGGGCCGGGCACGGGCCTGATCGCCGCGACCGCGCAGGGATCCTCGCCGCCGACGTGGCTGATCACCGGCACCGATCCGGCCGGGGTGGCGGCCGCGGCGCAAGCGTTCACCCCGGCGGCGCTCGACGGCCATTTCGCGCTGGCGGTTCAGGGCGGGCGCCGACTCCAGGTTCCATTTGGAGCAGGCGCTTGAGCTACCAGCGCCGCGCCAGTCCGCTGCACGCCGCGCGGGCCGCCGCGGGGCTGGCCTACTGCGCGGCGCTGGGCGCCGCCGCGCTCGTGCTGTCGGCCCCGGTGGCGCTCGGCGCGGTGACGCTCGCGATCGTCCTCGCCGCCGCGGCGGCGGGAGTCGGGGGACAGGTCCGGCGCGCGGCGGCGTTCGCACTCCCTCTGGGGATCCTGGTGATGTTGATCAACGCGCTGGTGACGCGCGACGGGCTGACGGTGATCTGGCGCCTGGGCCAGCTGCCCGTGCTCGGTCAGGCCGATGTGACGCTTGAGGCCACCGTCTACGGGGCGGTGCTCGGCCTTCGCGCGGTGGCGCTGGTGCTGAGCGCGGCGCTGTACACGGCGGCGGTGGACCCCGACGAGGTCCTCAGGCTGTTTCGTCCCTGGTCGTTTCGCTCGGCGCTGACGGCGACGCTCGCCACCCGGATGGTGCCGATCCTCGCTCGCGATGCTCGGCGGCTGGCGGATGCCCAACGTTGCCGTCCCGGGCGTCGGGCGACGCGCGTGGCGCTGATGCGCGCCACCACGGCCGGCGTGCTCGACCGCGCGCTCGACGTCGCGGCGGCGCTCGAGGTCCGCGGCTACGGCGCCGCACGCAGGGCGCCCCGCACTCGACCCCCCTATTCACGCCACGACTACGGATTCATGGCGGCGGCGCTCGCGGTGCTGAGCCTGGCCGTGGCCGGGCGGGTCGGCGGACTGGTTCCGTTCGCCGCCTATCCAGCCCTGCGGGCGGCGGTGCCGCTCGGCGAGCCGCTGCTCGCCGCGGCCATCCTCGTTTGCGCGCTGCTGCCCTTCGCCGACCGCCGCGGGGTGCAGCGGTGAACGTGCTCGAGCTCGACGAGGTCAGCTACCTCTATCCCCGGGCCGCGCGGCCCGCGCTCAGCGAGGTGACGCTCGAGCTGGCTGCGGGGGAGCTGGTGGTGGTGGCGGGCGCGTCCGGGAGCGGGAAGTCGACCCTGTTGCGGACCGCCTGCGGTCTGGTGCCGCACTTCTACGGCGGCGAGTTCACCGGGCGGGCCGTGGTGGGGGGGATGGACACTCGCCTGCACGGCCCGGGCGAGCTGGCGGCGGTGGTGGGGACGCTGTTTCAGGACCCCGAATCCCAGGTGGTGATGGGCACGGTCCGCGCCGAGCTCGCGTTCCCGCTCGAGAACCAGGGCGAGCCGGCGGGGACGGTGGCCCGCGGCGTGGAGGAGGCGGCGCTGTCGCTGGGGATCGCGCACCTGCTCGGCCGGGCCACCGCCATGCTCTCGGGCGGTGAGCTCCAGCGGGTTGCGCTCGGTGCGGCGCTCGCCGGCCGTCCCGGGCTGATCGTGCTCGACGAGCCGACCTCGCAGCTTGACCCGGTCGCCGGAGATGAGCTGATCGCCAGCCTGCGGCGCCTCAACGAGGACTACGAGGCGACGATCCTGCTCGCCGAGCACCGGCTCGAGCGCTGCCTGGCGGCCGCCGACCGGGTGCTGGCCCTGGACGGCGGCCGGCTGGTGTGTGACGCACCCCCGGCGCAGTTCCTCACGTGGGCGATCGCCGAGGCGCCGGAGCTGGCAACGCCGGGTGCGAGGTTGCTCGCGGGGGTCGGCCTGAAGCCCGCGCCTGGCGTCAGGGCAGCGCGCGCGGCGCTGCGGGAGCGGGGGCTTCTCCCCGACGTGGACGATCGTGCTCACCGCATGCGCGACGCGGTTCGCCCAGCTCCCGACGCCGGGAAGCGCCGGGGCCGGCGAACGGCGGAATCCCAGCCCGCGCTTCGCTTCGAGCATGTCTGGCACGAGCTGCGCGACGGCCCGGTGCTCCTGCGCGACCTCTCGCTCACGGTGGCGACGGGCGAACGCGTCGCGCTGATGGGTCGTAACGGCGCCGGCAAGTCGACGCTGCTTCGCCACGCCGCGGGACTGATGCGTCCGACCCGGGGAAGCGTCACCACCGGGGGGCGAGTCGCGCTGCTGCTGCAGAATCCCAACGACTACCTCGTGCACGAGAGCGTCGGCGAAGAGGCTCCGGCGGCCGCGCTGCATGCGGTGGGTCTGGCACCCGAGGCGTTCGGCGATCGGCATCCGCGCGATCTCTCCGGCGGCGAGCGCCAGCGGCTGGCGCTCGCGGTCGTGCTGGGCGATCCCGCGGAGGATCCGCCCGCGGTGCTGTGCCTGGATGAGCCTACGCGCGGGATGGATCGCGGCCGCAAGGCGGAGCTTGCGGAACTGCTGCGGCGGATGCCCGCCGCGGTGATCGTCGCGACCCACGACCCCGAGTTCGCAGCCGCCCTCGCGCAGCGGGTGGTGCTGCTGGCCGACGGCGCGCCGATCGCCGACGCAGAGGTCGGCGAGGTGCTCGGCACCGGCACGTATTTCGCCACCGAGACGGGGCGCATCATGGGTGGTGCGGCGCTGAGCGCCGAGCAGGGCGTGGCGCTGCTGGCGCCGGTCGAGGTGACGGGATGAGCTGGCAGCTCGGCGCGTTCACGATTCTCGCCATCGGACTGGCCGGCGGGTTTGCCTGGTATGAGCGCAGGCGTCCGGATGCGCGGATCGTGGCGCTGGTGGCGACGCTGGCCGCCTTCGCGGCGCTCGGCCGGATCGCCTTCGCCGCGCTGCCGAACGTCAAGCCGACCACCGACATCGTGCTGATCTCCGGCTTCGCGCTGGGTCCCGCGCCGGGTTTCGTGGTGGGGGCGGTGGCGGCCCTGAGCTCGAACTTCTTCTTCGGGCAGGGGCCGTGGACGCCGTGGCAGATGGCGGGGTGGGGGGCGACCGGGATCCTCGGAGCCGCGCTCGGCGCGGTGACCGGCCGCCGTCTCGGCAGGTGGCCGCTGGCGATGGTGTGCACCGTCGTCGGCTTCGGCTTCACGGCCTTTCAGGACCTTGGCGACTGGATCACCTACAGCGATCACAGCCTCACGCAGCTGGGCCTCTACGTCGGCAAGGGACTCGGGTTCGACGCCGTCCACGCCACAGGTTGCCTGGTGTTCGCGCTCGCGCTGGGCCCAGCGCTGGCGCGGTCGATCGCGCGCTTCGCCCAGCGGCTCGAGGTGAGGTGGCGGCTGCCCGGCGGCGGCGTCGTCGCCCCGCTGCTCGTGATCGGGCTCGCCGCCTGGTGCCTGGGCGGCACGGCGGCCCGGGCCGGTGCGAGTCCCGCCGAGTATCTACTCTCGGCGCAGAACCCCGACGGCGGCTTCGGTGCCGCCCCCGGCCAGTCCTCCACGCAGCTCTTCTCCGGCTGGGCCGCCCTCGGGCTGGCCGCCGCCGGCGATGACCCCCAGACCGTCGCCAAGGGCGGTCACAGCCTGATCGGCTACCTGCGTAGCGGCGTCACCACCGACGCCGATCCCGGCTCGCTGGAGCGCACGATCCTCGCCGTCGCTGCCGCAGGGCTTGATCCCTCCCGCTTCGGCGGGCGCAATCTGGTGGCGGCGCTCGACGCCCATATCGCCGGTAACGGCTCGGTCTCCGATCAGACCAACCTGACCACCTTCGCAGTCCTGGCGCTGCGCGCCGCCGGCGTCGGGGCTCCCGAGCCCTCGCTCGAATGGCTGGTACGCCAGCAGGACCAGGACGGTGGGTTCAACTTCGCCACCGCGGGCGCGGTCAGCGACGTCGACGACACCGGCGCGGCGCTCGAGGCCCTGGCCGGGGATCCCGCCGCCCGCGCCGCCCGGGGGCGGGCCGTCGCATTCCTCGTCAGCCACCAGGATCCCGACGGCGGCTTTCCCGCCAGCGCGGGGGCCGGATCCAACGCCCAGTCCACGGCCTGGGCGGTGCAGGGGTTACTCGCCGCGGGGGGCCCAGCTCAGCCGGTGAGCCGGGCGCTCTCCTACCTGAAGGCGCTGATCGCGCCCGACGGACACGTCCGCTACTCCCGCTCGACCGATCAGACACCGGTCTGGGTCACGGCCGAGGCGTTGATGGCGCTGGCCGAGAAGCCGCTGCCGCTGATCCCGGGGCGGCGGGCGAAGGCGGGCGGCGCCGGCCGGCGGGTGGCGAAAACCATCCGTCCGGCGAGCCGGCACGCCCACATCGGCCCGCGCCGCCGCAAACCCAGGGCGGCCCCGGCGGCGGCTCCGTCGCCCCTCACCCAGAGACTCGCGAGCGACCTGGGACTCCTCGACGCGCTGGCGCTCGCGCCGCTCGGCGTGGCGTGAGAGCGTAACTCGGTAGCCTCCCCGCGCTCGTGCAGATCGGTGTGCCCAAGGAAATCGCTGAAGGTGAACGGCGGGTCGCGCTCGTGCCCGACGTCGTGCGCAAGCTCGCGGGAGCCGGTGGGGAGGATGGGAGCGCCCAGAACGAGGTGGTGGTGGAGCGCGGCGCGGGCGCCGGTGCGCTGATCCCCGATCAGCACTACGAGGAGGCGGGAGCGCGCCTGGTCGATGGCGCCGAGCGCGTCTGGGAGTGCCAGCTCGTCACCAAGGTGGCGCCGCCCGGGCCGGAGGAGATCGCCCGGCTGCGCTCCGACAGCGTGCTCGTCGGGTTCCTGGCGCCGCTCACCGGCGGCGAGGCGATCCGGGCGATCGCGCAAACCGGCGCCACCAGCTTTGCCCTCGAGTCGGTCCCGCGGATCAGCCGCGCGCAGTCGATCGATGCCCTCTCGAGCCAGTCGAACGTGGCGGGGTACCGGGCGGCACTGATCGGCGCCCAGGAGCTCGGGCGCTTCTACCCGATGTTGATGACCGCGGCTGGAACCATCCGGCCGGCGACGGTGCTCGTACTGGGGGCCGGTGTGGCCGGGCTGCAGGCGATCGCCACCGCGCGCCGGCTCGGCGCGGTGGTCCAGGGGTTCGACGTGCGTTCGGCTGTCAAGGAACAGGTCGAGTCGCTGGGCGCGACCTTCCTCGAGTTCGACCTGGGAGGCGACTTGGAGGGGGCCGGCGGGTACGCGCGGGAGCTCACGCCCGAGCAGCAGAAGCTCCAGCAGAAGCTGATGGCCGAGGCGATCGGCAAGGTCGACGTGGTGATCACGACCGCGCTGGTCCCCGGCCGCCGGGCGCCGATCCTGGTCACCGAGGAGGCGGTCAAGCTGATGAAGCCCGGCTCGGTCGTGGTCGATCTGGCCGGGGAGCAGGGCGGAAACTGCGAGCTCAGCCAGCCCGGCCAGACGATCATGGCGCACGACGTGAAGATCGCGGCACCGCTCAACGTGCCGAGCACGATGCCCCAGGACGCCTCGCAGCTGTACGCGCGCAACATCGAGGCCCTGCTCGGGCTGATGATCAAAGATGGCCAGCTCGAGCTCGACTTCGAGGACGAGGTGATCGCGGGGGCGTGCATCACGCGCGAGGGCGAAATCGTCAACCAAGCAGCCAAGCAGGCGGCGGGCGCCGCGGCATGAGCACGGTCACCGAGATCGCGATCCTCGTGCTGGCCGGCTTCGTCGGCTTCGCGGTGATCTCGAAGATCCCCAACACGCTGCACACGCCGCTGATGTCGGGCACCAACGCGATCCACGGGATCGTGCTGATGGGAGCGCTTTTGCTGATGTCCTCGGCGAGCGGTCCGTTCGAGCAGTTCCTGCTGGTCGTGGCGATCATCTTCGGCACGATCAACATCGTCGGCGGGTTCCTGGTCACCGACCGGATGCTCGAGATGTTCAAGCGCAAGGACCCGCCGAAGACGGACGGTGAGGAGGGCGACCCGACGTGATGCCGGTCCTGGCCGCGGTGTCGAGCAACGTCACCGACGGGCTCTACATCATCGCCTTCGCGATGTTCATCTACGGGATGAGCGGGCTCACCGGTCCCCGGACCGCGGTCCGGGGCAACCAGATCGCCGCCGTCGGGATGGTGATCGCCTTCATCTCCACGCTGCTGCATCCCGGCGTCTTCCGCGGCTCGGCCACGCCGTGGCTGATCGCGCTCGGGCTTGTCGTCGGCGCCGCGATCGGGATTCCCGCGGCCCGACGGGTGCGCATGACCGCGATGCCCCAGATGGTGGCGCTGTTCAACGGGGTGGGCGGCGGCGCGGTGGCGCTGATCGCGTGGGTCGAGTACCGCCACCACTACGGCGGCCACTATGCGCTGAAGGGCGAGATCCCCTCGCTGCTGGCGGCGATCATCGGGTCGATCTCGTTCTGGGGTTCGAACATCGCCTTCGGAAAGCTGCAGGCGCTGATCGCCGGGCGCCCGATCAAGCTCCCCGGGCAGGCCGTGCTGAACCTCGGGCTTCTGCTCGTGTGCCTCGGGGCGATGATCGCGCTCGACACCGGGGTCCACTCGCAGGCGCTGTTCATCGGCGGGATCCTCGGGGCGGCGGCGATCCTCGGAAACATGATGGTCCTCCCGATCGGCGGAGCCGACATGCCGGTGGTGATCTCGCTGCTCAACGCGTTCACCGGCCTGTCGGCCGCGATCACCGGGATCGCGCTCAACAACACCGCCCTGATCGTGGCCGGGATGATCGTCGGCGCGTCGGGAACCATCCTCACCAACCTGATGGCCAGGGCGATGAACCGCTCGGTCCCGGCGATCATCGCCGGCGGCTTCGGCGGCGAGGTGGGGGCGCCGCGGGCCGGGGAGGTGGAGCGCGGACCGGTCAAGTCGACGACGCCCGACGATGTGGCGATCCAGCTCTCGTATGCCCGCCAGGTGGTGATCGCGCCCGGATACGGCATGGCGGTGGCCCAAGCCCAGTACTCGGTCCGCGACCTCGAGAAGGCGCTGGAGGCCAAGGGCGTGCGCGTGCTGTTCGCGATCCATCCGGTCGCCGGGCGGATGCCGGGCCACATGAACGTGCTACTGGCCGAGTCCCAGGTCCCCTACGACCTGCTCAAGGAGATGGACGAGGTAAACCCGGAGTTCGCCCGCACCGACGTGACGCTGGTGATCGGCGCCAACGATGTGACCAACCCGGCGGCCAAGAATGAACCGGGATCACCGATCTATGGGATGCCGATCCTCGAGGTCAGCAACTCGAAGTCGGTGATCGTGCTCAAGCGCTCGATGGCATCGGGCTTCGCCGGGATCGACAACCCGCTGTTCTACGAGCCTGAGACGAGCATGTTGTTCGGGGACGCCAAGCAATCGGTGAGCGAGATCACCGCGGCGATCCAGGCGCTGTAGACGATCCGGCCGCTGTGGATATAGAGTGCGCGCGCAGTGGACCCAGCTCGGCTGAAAGCGATCCCGATCTTCTCGGATCTCTCCGACGAGGAGGCCAGGCGCCTGGCGGCGTTCGCCACCGAGACCAGCGTCGCCGAAGGCCAGATCCTGATGAAGCAGGGCGACTACTCGGTCGAGTTGATCGCGATCGAGGAGGGGACCGCCGACGTGATCCGCGACGGAGAGAAGATCGCTTCGCTCAAGGAGGGCGACCTGATCGGCGAGATTGGGTTGTTAGAGCGCCGGCCGCGCAGCGCGGACGTGATCGCCACCTCCCCGATGCGGGTGTTGAAGCTCACCCATTGGGAGATTCGCCGGATGTCCGAGGACACGGTGGAGCGGATCAGGCAGCTGATCGAGCAGCGCACCCAGCAGGGCGTCGCCGACCCGGCCGACCCTCGGGCCAACGGCAGGCCCTCGGCCTGAGCGCAGGCGGCTGGAGCGCAGCCGCCGCGCCGGGGCCAGCGGCGCCGTGCAGCCGCGTGCGCCGGGCTGAACGGCGCCGTGCGGTTGATGTCGCCGGTTTCTGGTACTGTGCCGCGCGCCGAATCTCCGGGCCGCCAATCCGGGGAGCGGGGAACCCAATTTTTGGGGCGAGTCCCGCGGTGATCCGCGGGATGCGCTCGTAGACCGAGCGCTAGCCCGTCAGCTAACTCCGCAGGCAAAAGGCGATTCCCTCGGGTCTCTTTCGCTTGCGCGTTTCCAACCGTCCCAAACTCACGATCAGATGGAAGCTCCGCTGGCGCGTGACGCTGCTGCTCTCGCTCGGCAGTCTGCTCGCGCCGGCCGCCGCCTGGGCGGCCTCTGGCGGGGCGGGATTCGGCACGCAGGCCGTGGCTAAGACCGCCTCGTCGGTGTTCGGGCGGATGCTGCATGTCGGCCAGCGGGGCTCGGACGTCAAGACCCTGCAGATTTGGCTCGGCGAGCTCGGCTACCGGCTGCCGGCGACCGGATATTTCGGGAGCATGACCAGGAGCGCGGTGACGAGCTTTCAGGCCACCCACCGGCTTCGCCCGGTCAACGGCAAGGTGACGGCAAGGACCGCGCGTGCGCTGCTTCGAGCAGTCAAGGCGGCGAGGGACGCTTCGCCCGCCACCGCCCCGGCCGCCCCGACCACCACCGCCGGCGCGGCGGGCACGAGCGGCGGGAGCAGTCCTCTCACCGCGAGCAGCGGCCCCACCGCTGCCGGGCTCGTGTTTCCGCTCAAGCCGCTGAGCCTGGTGCTCCCACCGACGGACTGGACGCTCGACGATGGGATCGACATCGGGACCGTCGGGAACGCCTGCGGGTCCAAGGTGGTGGAGGTGGCGATGGCTGCCGGGACGATCGTCCAGGAGGGAATCAGCGGCTTCGGGCCCTATGCACCGGTGATCAAGGTCTCGAGCGGCCCGTATGCCGGCCGCTACATCTACTACGGCCATGCTGCTCCGGCGCTGGTGCCGGTGGGCGCGCAGGTGACACCCGGCGAGCCGATCGCCGAGGTGGGCTGCGGCGATGTGGGGATCTCCGATGCGCCGCACCTCGAGATCGGGATCAGCGCCCCCGGCGGCCCGCCATGCTGCCCGGCCTACCAGCAGACATCTCCGGCCTGGGATCCGGTGGTGCTGGGGCTCTACAAGCAAGCCGGGGGATGACGGTTCGCTGACGGCGCGCGAGGCCGAGCCTCGGATCGCCGTACGCTGCCCTGATGATCCCTCGCGAGCGCGCCGTCGAGCTGCTGCACAGCGAGCGGTTCGATCTGGTGGTCATCGGCGGAGGGATCACGGGCGCCGGGGTCGCGCTCGACGCCGCGTCGAGGGGCTACAGCGTCGCCCTGGTGGAGAAGGCGGACTTTGCCGCGGGGACCAGCAGCCGCTCCTCCAAGCTCGTCCACGGCGGCCTGCGCTACCTGCAGAATTTCGACCTGGGGCTGGTGCGCGAAGCGCTGCTCGAGCGCCAGCTGATGGTCAAGCTCGCGCCCCACCTGGTCCGGCCGCTGCCGATGGTGCTGGCGGCATTCGACGGCGCGCGGCCCGACCGGCTGACCGGCATCGGCCTGAACATGTACGACGTGATGGCGACCCCGGCTTTGCGCGGACGCTGGAGCGCGCGCCGCGCAGCTCAGCAGGGCGGCCGCCGGGGCCGCGGCGAGGAGCCGGAGGCGGACCTCGAAAGCGACTGGAGCCCGGCTCGGCATCGCGCGATCTCCGGTGAGGAGGTGGTGCGCCTGCTGCCCGCCCTCGAGGACCGCCAGCCCACCGGCGGGTACCTCTTCTACGACTGCCAGACCGATGACGCGCGGCTGGTGTTGACGGTGCTCGGTGAGGCCGAGCGCTTCGGCGCGATCTGCGCCAACCGCCTGGAGGTGTGCGAGCTGCTCGACCCCGGGCAGGGGGGCGGCGTGATGGTGGCCGACCGCGAGACCGCGGAGCGCTTCCCGGTGCATGCCGCCAACGTGATCAACGCCACCGGCGTCTGGGCTGATCGGATCCGGCCCGGGGAGCTCCATTCCGAGGCTGAGGTTCCGATGATCGCCCCGAGCCGCGGGACCCACGTGACGATGTCCGCCGTGGCGCTTCCGCTGATGGGGGGGGCGATCGTCCCGGTGGGCGACGGCCGATCGATCTTCGCCCTGCCGTGGCTCGGGCGCAGCCTGGTCGGCACCACCGACAACAACTACGAGGGCGAGATCGACCACGTCCGGCCCTCCGAGGAGGACATCGACTACCTGCTGCAGGCCACCAACCGGTTCTTCGGGACCGCGCTCGGGGCCGAGGACCTGGTGGGAGCCTACGCCGGCGTGCGGCCGCTCATCTCCTCGGGCGACGCCCGCAAGTCGGTGGACATCTCCCGCAAGGCCGAGCTGTATGAGACCTCAAGCGGGCTGATCACCATCACCGGCGGAAAGCTGACCACCTGGCGGCGGATGGCCAAGCTCGCAGTCGACCGGCTGGTCGAGCGCGACGGCCGGGAAGCGCCGTGCCGCACTCACGAGATCCCGCTCGGTGAGCCGGTCGATCCCGACGAGCTCCCAAGGGTGCACGGAGTCCCGGAGGAGTCATATGCGGCACTTGCGGCGCGCTACGGACACGCCGCCGACGAGGTGCTCGCGCTGGCGGCAGGCGAGCCCTCGCTGGCGCGCCCGATCATCGACGGTCTTCCGGACCTGCTGGTCGAAGCACCGTTCGCGGCGCGCCGTGAACAGGCACGCAGCGTCGGCGATGTCCTGCTGCGACGAACCCGGCTCGGGCTGCTGGCCGGCCGCGAGGTGACCCGGCCGGAGAGCCGCGCGCCGCTGTACGTCGCGGAGGCGCTGGCCCGGGAGCTGGGCTGGGACACCCGGCGAGTGGCTGTCGAGCTCGAGCGTTTTGCGGCGGAGGCGGCGGCCGAGGGGATCGGCGTCACGTGAGCGCGCCGCCGAGAACCCTGCTCACGACGCGGGGAACGTTCGACCTCGGGCCCCGGCCGTGGCTGATGGGGATCGTCAACGCCACCCCGGACTCGTTCTCGGACGACGGCCGGCACCAGACACTCGAGCAGCGGCTCGAATTGGCGGCGGCGATGCTCGAGCAGGGGGCCGACGTGATCGACATCGGTGGCGAGTCCGGGGTCACCAACCGCCCGGCGATCGGCCCGGCCGAGGAGATCGAGCGGGTCGTGCCCCTGATCACGCGGGTGGCCGGGGAGCTGGGGGCGGTGGTATCGGTCGACACCTACAAGCCGGAGGTGGCGGAGGCGGCGATCGCGGCCGGCGCCGCGATCGTCAACGACGTCAGCGGGCTGCGCGACCTCGGGCTGGCGGAGGTTTGCGCCCACACGGGCGCGGGGCTGGTTCTCATGCACACGCGCGCGGCGCCCAAGCAGAAGCTGCTCGATCCGTCGCTCGACGGCACGGTGGTCGCCGATGTCGAGTCGTTTCTGCGCCGGCGGATCGAGCTGGCGGGCACGCGCGGCGTGAGGCCTGAGCAGCTGCTGCTGGATCCCGGGCCTGACTTCGGCAAGACGCCGGCGCAGACGGTCGAGACGCTGCGTGACCTCGGCCGGCTGCACGAGCTCGGGCGTCCGATCCTCCTGGCCGTATCCCGCAAGGACTTCATCGGCGCGATCACCGGCCGCCCGCCGCGCCAGAGGCTGGCCGGGACGCTGGCGGCGATCGGCCACGGCGTCGACGCGGGAGCGCATGTGCTGCGCGTCCACGACGTGGCGGCGGCGGCTGAATTCCTCGCCGTGCGGGCAGCGCTCATCGGTGACGCAGGCGTGAGCTCGTCGCTGCGCCTCTCCGACGAGCTGCGGTGGGAGTCTGCGGGCTAGGTACATTGAGAGCCACCTGACACCGCCGGACGCTGCCCCAACGCGCCCGGAGCCCACCGAACGTCCCGACCCGAGGAGGTCCCATGTCCGTACTTGACCGCGCCGCGCTCGAGCAGAGCCCGCTGGCCGACCTGCACGCGATCGCATCCGAGCTCTCGCTCGACGGCTATCGTCGCCTGCGCAAGGCAGAGCTGATCGACGCGATCGTCCGACGACAGGGTGGTGCAGAGGAAGCGGAGGGTGAGGCCGAAGCGTCCGACGCAGAGGCCGAATCGGCCTCGCGACCGAGCCGGCGACGTGGGCGGCGGGGCGGGCGCGGCCGTGCACGCGGCGCGGCGGGCGAGGCCGATGATGACTCCGCGCCCCGCGCCGAGGGCGCCGGGGAGATCGAGGAGCGGCTGGCCGAAGCGCAGGAGGAGCCCGCCGAGCGCCCAGCGCGCGGACGCGGCGAGGAACTCGTGGAGGGCATCGTCGAACTGCTGCCCAACGGCTCGGCGTTTCTGCGCGTCAGCGCACCCGAGCCCTCTGACGATGACGTATACGTCTCGGCGGCTCAGGTCAAGCGCTGCGAGCTGGTGTCGGGCGACCGGATCGCCGGTCCCCGCCGGGCGCCCCGGCGCTCTGAGCGCTTCGCCTCGCTGGTGCGGGTCGAGACGATCAACGGCCGGCCGGCCTCTGAGCTGGCCGACAGCGCCCGCTTCGACGACCTTCCCGCCGCCTTCCCCAGCCAGCGGCTGCGACTTGAGTCAGATGACCTGACGCTGACCGCGATCGCCGAGCTGGCGCCGATCGGGCGCGGCTCACGGGTGACGATCACCGGCGCGGCGCAGTCCGGCAAAACCGAGGTGCTGAGACGGCTGGCCGGTGTGCTGGGCGCTCAGGAGGAGCTGTCGCTCCAGCTGGTTCTGGCCGGGGTGCGTCCGGAGGAGGTCTGGGAGTGGCGGACCGGACCGGTGGCGCCGGCGGTGAGCTTGAATCTCGCCGCCTCGGCCGATGCGCAGAGCCAGGCCGTGGAGGGCGTGGTCGAGCAGGCGCGGCGGATCGCGGCCCGCGGCGGCCATACCGTGGTGCTGATCGACACGTTGGAGCTGGTCGCCGAGCAGGTGGCGCGCCGCGCGCTCGCGTCGGCGCGCAGCCTGATCGACGGCGGGTCGCTGACGGTCATCGCCACGGCGCCCGCGCCGGTCGGCGGTGAGACGACGGTGATCTGCCTCGACGCCGCGCTGGCGCGAACCGGCCAGTTCCCGGCGATCGATCCCGCCGGAACCTGGACGCTGCGGCGTGAGCTCATGGCTGGGTAGGCTCTGAAGGCGATGGCCGAGCAGTTCTGCGACGTCGGGCGGGGGATCACCCTGTGTTACGAGACCTTCGGTGAGGAGTCGGCCCCGCCGATGCTGCTGATCCAGGGGCTCGGAATGCAGATGGTCGCCTGGTCGGAGGACTTCTGCCGCCAGCTTGCCGAGCGCGGCTTTTACGTCGTGCGATTCGACAACCGCGACGCCGGAAGGTCCACCCACATCGAGGGTCGCCCGCCGACCCCGGCGCAGCTGGTGCGGCGGCGGATCAGGCCGGTGCTCTACACGCTCAGCGACATGGCGACCGACGCCCGTGAACTGCTGGCCGGGTTGGGGCTCGAGCCGGCACACGTGGTCGGCGTCTCGATGGGGGGGATGATCGCCCAGACGCTGGCCGCCGAGCATCCGGCTGCGGTGAGGTCGCTCGTGTCGCTGATGTCCACCACCGGCAGCCGCTGGCGCGGCCAGCCCTCCCTTGCCGTCTACCGGTTCCTGCTGCGGCGGGAGCCCGCCGACCGCGAAGGTTTCATCAACCACACCAGCAGGGTGTTCTCGGCGATCGGGTCCAGCGGGCTGCCGCAGGACACCGAGCGCACGCGAGAGATAGCGGCTCGCAGCTATGACCGCAGCTACGACCCCGCCGCCAGCGGGCGCCAGCTTGGCGCGATCATCGCGTCCGGCGATCGGACCAAGCAGCTGCGCGGTATCGCAGCGCCCACGCTAGTCATTCATGGCTCCAAGGATCCGATGGTCGCCCGCTCCGGCGGCGTGGCCACCGCGCGGGCGATTCCGGGAGCACGGATGCTGACCATCCAGGGCATGGGCCACGACCTGCCGACCGCGGCCTGGCCGCAGCTGATCGAGGCGATCGCCGAGCACGCGCACGCGGCGGACCGCACGCCGGTCGGGGCTCAGTAGGCCGTGGTGCGAGAGCGGTGCCGCGGCACCGCCTTGTAGCAGGGTTCCTGGCCCCGCAGCCACAGCAGCTGATCGATGTCGCATGCCCGCGCCCCGGGGCGGTGGGAGAGGAGCAGCTCCACCGCGTGCACGGCGCAGGCGCGGATCTCGACCTCCTCGGGAGAGCCGTGCTCGATCAGCTCCTCATGCTCGATCCGCGTCACGAGGCGCGGATCGAAGCTCAGGACCCCGTCCAGCCGGAGCACGTGGGGAACCAGGTTGTCAGCGAACATCGTCAGGCGCGACAGGTCGGTTGGACGGGCCACGCCGGTTCGGGCCAGGTCGGCGGCGGTGATCTGGGCGCGCTTCAGGAAGGGCAGGCGGACGCCGTCGTAGGTCGAGGTGTCGGTGAAGCAGTCCCAGCCGGCCAGGTGCTCGACGAGGCGTTCGGCCGAGCCGCCGGCGGAATCGACCACGGCCTCGAAGCGCCCGCCGTGCTCATCGGCGACGTGGCGCCCCAGGTCGCGGAGCGAGTGCGCGAAGAGCTCCATCAGCTGGTGGCCGGGGTCCTGCCCGACCGCCAGGGCGATCTCCTCGGCGCGCATCGCGCGCAGCTCGTCGGCGCTCCACGGCCCGGCGTCTGAGAAGCGGCGGGCGATGCCCGCGGCGATCGTGTGATAGCCGGATCGGCCGGGGCGCTTGCGGAGCGTGGGAAACCAGCCCGAGCCGAAGTTGACCGCGTCGAGCGTCAGCCAGAAGGCCGCCAGGACCTCGCGGGAGCCGTGGGAGAAGTGTTCGCCCGGCGGGGCGGAGGCGCCAGCGCGCAGCGACGCCGCGTAGGCGGGGATCCCGTCGCGGTTTACGCGCACGTAGCGGGCTCGCTGCGCGACGTGCGCGCACGCCTCGCGTAGTTGGGTCAGCAGCGGCGGCATCGTCTACAGCATGGAGGCTGGCCAGATTTCTCGGTCAGCCCCGGCGAGGGAGGGATCGACCACCGGCCTCGGTACCGTAGATCGCGGCCGATGACCCAGACAGACACCGAGCTCGAGTCGCTCCTCCAAGGACTGAACCAGCCCCAGCGGGAGGCGGTGACCTACCCGGGCGGCCCGCTTCTGATCCTGGCGGGAGCAGGATCCGGCAAGACGCGGGTCCTGGCCCACCGGATCGCCTACCTGCTCGCCACCGAGGCGGCGGCGCCGCACGAGATCCTGGCGATCACCTTCACCAACAAGGCGGCGGAGGAGATGCGCGACCGCGTGGGCCTGCTCGTCGGGCGCCGCGTGCGGGCGATGTGGGTGATGACGTTCCACTCCGCCTGCGCGCGGATGCTCCGCGCCCACGCCGATCGCCTCGGCTACACCCGCCAGTTCACGATCTACGACCAGGCCGACTCCCGGCGGCTGATCAAGCGCTGCCTCGACGACCTGGGGATCGATCCCAAGCGCTTCACGCCGGCCGCGATCGGCTCGCAGATCTCTGACGCCAAGAACCGGCTGCGCGACGCCGACGCCTACGGAAAGCTGGTGGGGTCCTACTTCGAGCAGACGGTGGCCGACGTCTTCCGCGCGTATGAGCGTGAGCTCCACCGGATGAACGCCATGGACTTCGACGACCTGCTCGTGCGGGCCGTCGACCTGCTCCAGCGCTTCGACCAGGTGCGCGAACGGTACGCCGAGGGATTCCGCCACGTGCTGGTCGACGAGTATCAGGACACCAACCACGCCCAGTACCGGTGGCTCCAGCTGCTCACCGGCGAGCACCGGAACATCATGGTGGTCGGCGATGACTCGCAGGCGATCTACGGCTTCCGGGGCGCCGACATCCGCAACATCCTGGAGTTCGAGGACGACTACGTCGACGCCCACGTGGTCAAGCTCGAGCAGAACTACCGCTCGACGCAGACGATCCTCGACGCCGCCAACGCGGTGATCTCGAACAACCGCGGCCGGAAGCCCAAGCGCCTGTGGACCGACCTCGGGCGGGGGGACCCGATCAAGATCCGCGAGCTCGAGGACGAGCACGCCGAGGCACGGTTCGTCACCGGCGAGATCCAGAGACTCGTCGACGAAGGAACCTCGCGGCGGGAGATCGCCGTCTTCTACCGGACCAACGCCCAGTCGCGAGTCCTCGAGGACATGCTGACCCGGGCGGAGATCGCCTACCAGGTGATCGGCGGCACGAAGTTCTATGACCGGGCGGAGATCAAGGATGCCGTCGCCTACCTGATCACGCTGGTCAACCCGCACGATGTCGGAGCCTTCACCCGGATCGTGAACTCGCCGCGCCGGGGAATCGGGACGACGTCGGTGTCCCGGCTGCTCGGCTTCGCCAACACCACCGGGATGTCGATCTGGGATGCCGCGTCCGAGCCCGGGCAGGTGCCGGACCTGGGGCCTGCGGCGGTCAAGGCGCTGCGCCGCTTCATGGGGACGATGCACGTCCTGCGCGAGCGCGCCGAGGCGCGCGCACCGGTCGCCGAGCTGCTGAAGGAGATGCTTCGGGAGACCGGGTATCTGGAGGCGCTCGAGGCCGAGCGGACGATCGAGGCCCAGGGTCGAATCGAGAACCTCGAGGAACTGGTCAACGTGGCCGCCGAATACGACGCCTCCGACGCGCAGACGCGCTCGCTGGAGGAGTTCCTCCAGCAGGTGTCGCTGCGCTCCGACGCTGACGACCGGTCAGATGACGAGGGGGTGGTGACGCTGATGACGCTGCACAACGCCAAGGGGCTCGAGTTCGGGATCGTGT
>DAIQND010000027.1:0-18202 GCA_036788555.1 Solirubrobacteraceae bacterium
GGCGAGATCACGAGGGAATCCACCTCGTGGCCGTCGAGGACGGGACCGTGGTCGCCACCTGTCGGCTGCTGTTCGTCGGGCGGACGGTCCAGTTCAGCCGGCTCGCGGTGCAGGGCTCGGCCCGGCGGCGCGGGATCGCCACGGCGCTGCTCGCGGCCGCCGACGGGGAGGCGCGCTCCGGCGGCGCGCGGCGCCTGGTCCTGCACGCCCAGACCTATGCGCGGTCGCTCTACGAGCGCGCCGGCTACATCCCTCGCGGGCAGATGTTCCGCGAGGCGGGTATTGAGCACATCGCGATGGAGAAGGAACTGCCGTGAGCACGACCGTCACCCAGCACGAGCCTTGCCCGAAATACGCATCGACCCGCTGAGCGGGCAGCGGGCGATCATCGCCGGAGCGCGCGCCGGGCGGCCGGGCGGCGAGCTCTCGGCGCCGCCGGCGCCGTCGATCGACCCCGACGCCGATCCGTTCGCCGAAGGCCACGAGGACCGCACCCCGCCCGAGCTCTACGCGGTGCGCCCGAACGGCGGTGCCGCCAACGGCCCGGGCTGGACGGTCAGAGTCGTCCCCAACCTCTACCCGGCGCTGAGTGAGCATCCGGACCCGACCCCGCCCGAGGCCAACCGGGACCTCTTCTGGTCCGGTCCGGCGGCGGGCGCCCACGAGGTGGTGATCAACGCCCCCGACCCGGTGACGTCGCTGTCTGAGCTTTCAGTCGAGCAGGTGCGGGCGGCCGCCGAGGTGTGGCGTGAGCGGATGCGCGCGCACGCCGACGCTGCGTACGTGCATCTGATCGTCAACGAACGCCGCGAGGCGGGTGCGTCGCTGCCCCATACGCACGCCCAGCTGTACGCGCTTGAATTCGTCCCCGCCGCGGTCGCGCGCGAGCGTGAGCGCTTTGGCGCCTACGCCACCCGCACGATGGGGTCGAACCTGCTCGGAGACCTTGTCCAGGAGGAGGTACGCCGCCGCGAGCGGATCGTCGCCATCGACGAGGAGTCGGTGTTGATGGCTCCCTACGCGGCGCTCGTCCCCTTCCAGCTGATGATCGCGCCCCGCACGCCACGGATGCGCTTCGAGGACGACGGACCCTCGGGAGCCGGGATGCTCCACGACGCGCTCACCCGCCTGGCGCGCCGGCTCGGTGCCAGCCCGCCGCTCAACCTATGGATCCGCACGGCCCCAGGGGGCGCGGAGCACTTCTGCTGGCGGATCGACATCCTGCCGCGGCTGACGCACCTGGCGGGGCTTGAGCTGGGCGCCGGGGTCAACCTCAACATCGTCGCCCCCGAGCAGGCCGCGGCCGAGCTGCGCGAGCTGTGACTGGGTGCGCGCGCTGGCGGCAGACGGCGGGATGAACACGGTCTACGTGTGATCGAGAAAAACGGCCCCACCGGGCTGCAGGAACTCTGATCGTGCGCGCGCTGGTCCAGCGTGTCAGCCGCGCGTCGGTGTCGGTCGACGGGCGGCTTGTATCGACGATCGGCCCCGGGTTGCTGGTGTTGCTCGGCATCGGCCGTAGCGACTCCGAGGCCGACGCCGACTGGCTGGCCGACAAGGTCAGGGCGCTGCGCGTGTTTCCCGACGCCGCGGGGCGGATGAACGAGCCGCTGGGCGAGCGGGAGGTCCTGTGCGTGAGCCAGTTCACCCTCTACGGCGACGCGCGCCGCGGCAATCGCCCGAGCTATGTCGAGGCGGCGGCTCCCGAGCTGGCCGAGCCGCTGTACGAGCGCTTCTGCCACCGCGTGGGCGCTCAGCGCGGCGTGTTCGGCGCGATGATGCAGGTGGAGCTCGTCAACGACGGCCCGGTGACGCTGCTAGTCGAGAGCCCGGGTTAATGCTGGTTACAGCGCAGGATCACGCGAGATGAACAGCGTGAGGTCGCTCCAGTCCGACTGCTCGGGGCGAGTTTCCAGGGCTCGTGACAGCGCTTGCAGGATCGCTCCGAATTCGCCGTGATCAATTCCGACCACGATTCCCAGGCCGGCGTGTGGCTGCCCGGCTTCGGCCCAGCGCTTGGCGATCACGGCGAAGTCCTTGACGTCGAAGGTGATCATCAGCCGTCCTTCTCCGGCCGCGAGTTGAAGCAATTGCTCGTCGCTCAGCCCGTCGAGTTGGCGCTGCTCGTCGGCTGCGCTGACGTCGTGGCCGTGGTCCCGCAGCGCTTGGGCAACCCTTGGTCCGGAGATATGGGCGTCGAGGAACAGCCGCAAGCGCTACCGCACGTCGCTGGCGGCGATGAACGGGAACTCCTCGCGCAGCGCCTCGAGCGAGCGTCGGTTCTCAGCGATTGCTGCGTCAATCTCTTCCGGAAAGCGGTGGTAGTAGGCAAGCGCCAGTCTGATGTGACGTTCAGTCGCCGCCCCATCAGCGGCCATCCGGTCAACGGAGCCGATGTCTCGATAGGCCTCGACGATCTGCCAGACGTCGAGTGCGGTCCCGATTACCCAGGCTCGGCGGTCCCAGTCCGCGCCCCGGAATGCGATTCCTGGGAACAATCGCATCCGAAGTGCCTCGTCGGCCAGCGCCTCGAGTACTGCGCTGCGGCTACGGCCTGTGCGGCGAGCTTCTTGGTCGACCAGCGTCTCGAGTCGTTTCGAGAGGCGGACGCTGATGGGCGTTGATTTGGCGGCGATGACTACAGTGTAGCCGCCTGTAGTAGAACCGGGGGGTGACGCTGCTAGTCGAGAGCCCGGACCGCTGACGGCAGCGGGCGCCGCATGGTGCGCGACGCGGCGGCGCTGCGCGCCGCCTGCTCGTAAACCTCCCAGGTCCGCTCGGCCGCGTCCTCCCACGACCAGCGGGGGGGAGGCGGGGCGGGACGGCGGACATCCTCGGCGGCCTCGAGCAGGCCCTCGATGTCGTCCACCGCACGCAGGACCGCGCGCCCCTCGAGAACCTCTCGCAGCGCGGGCACATCGGCGGCGGCGACCGGCGTGCCGCAGGCGAGCGCCTCGACCGGCGGCAGCCCGAAGCCCTCATCGTCGCTGGGGAAGACGAGCGCGTGCGCGCCGGTGTAGACGGCGGCCAGCTCGTCGTCCGACAGCGCGCCGGTCAGCGTGACGTCGGGCAGCTCCCGCGCCCACCTTCCCGCCGCTCCCGCCAGCACGAGGGGCAGGCGGCGCCGCGCGCGAACGAGCGCGCCGACCCGCTTGCGGGGATCGGGCGCGGTCAGCCGGCCCACCCACAGCAGGTAGCGCTCAGGCAGGCGGTAGCGCCGGCGCACCGCCTCGACCTCCTCGCGGCTGCGGGGCCTGAACTCGGGCGCCGGAGCTTCGGGGATCACCGCGATCTGCTCCCGCGCCAGCCCCAGAGCCTCGATCGCCTGCGCGGCCACCGCCTGGGTCGGCACGATCACCCGCGCCGCACGCTGGACCGCGAGATAGCGCAGCTTGAAGCGGACCCCGCTGCGCAGATACTCGCCGCGGCGCTTGAGCGGCGTCAGGTCGTGGAGGGTGACGACCAGCGGGACGGGCGACCGTACGAGGGTGCCGTCGAGCCACGGGGAATGGAACACCTGGCAGCGTCGCGGCCGGTGCGTCTCCACGATCTCGCCACGCCCGCTGGCCAGCATCGCCTCCAGCAGGCAGCGGGTGTAGCGGCCAACCCCGTGGACTTCCTTTCCCGGCCGGCTATCGAACGCGACCCTCACCGACCGCGATCATTTCACGTTAAGCAGCATGTTTGACACCCCCTTTACGCAAAATCAGCCGTTTGTATGAGAATGACGCGAGACCGTCGACCGATATGCGGACTCGGATATCGACTTCGTCGACGCCGCCGTGCTGGCGATCGTCGAGCCCTGACGCTGCTGCCCGCGTGACCGCCGGCCGTTTCCGGGCGCTACGGTCGCCCACGTGCGCGACTACTACGAGGAGCTGTGGCGGCGGCTTCCCGAGCAGCTGACGCCGCCGGACTGGGAGTTGCGGCGCGGCTTCCTGCTCGGGGAGGTGCATCCCGGTGACCGCGCGCTTGACCTGGGGTGCGGAGCCGGCGAGTTCACCGCCGTGCTCGCGGGGGCCGGCGCGGCGGCGCTCGGCGCTGACGTCGCCGAGGCGGCGCTGGCGCGGGGGCGCTCACGGCATCCGGCGCTCGACTTCCGGGTGATTCCGATCGACGGACCGCTCCCGTTTGACGACAACGCATTCGATCTCGTCTGGGCAAGCGAGGTGATCGAGCACGTGGCGGACACCGCGCGGTGGCTGTCTGAGGTCAGGCGCGTGCTGGCGGCGCGCGGCCGGCTACTGCTGACGACTCCCGCCCACGGCCGCCTGCGGGTGGCGGTGGGAGGAGTCGAGCGCCTCTCAGAGCCGCTCGGAGACCACCTGCACCTCTACACGCGTCACTCGCTGCGGACATTGCTGGAGGAGTTCGGCTTTGGGGAGATCTCAGTGAGCGCGGCGGGGGGCCCGCCGCTGCTCAAGCGGCTGCTCCTGGCGCGGGCGGTGCGGTAGCGATCGTGGACCGACGCTCGCGGACGATCTCCCAGATGTCGAGCCCGCAGCCCGCCGGAGATCGTCTCGGTCCGGCGACGGCGCGGTAGCGTTTGCCGTATGCGCACCGTGATCCTCGACCCGGCGACGCCCGGGCTCGACGAGTTGCTCGAGCGGCGCCGACGCTCAGGCCTCGATCGGCTCGACGAGGTGTGGGAGGGTGTCTACCACGTGGTTCCTGCCCCGAGTGACGCACACGCGGACATCGCTCAGCAGCTGGCGGAGCTACTCGGGCCTGCAGCACGCGCCGCGCGACTATTCCCCACGATGCACGAGTTCAACCTTGGCTCCTCCGAGGAGGATTATCGCGTGCCGGACGGAGGCGTCCACCGCACGCGACGCTGGGGCACGTGGGAGGAGACGGCGCCACTGGTTGTCGAGATCGTCTCACCGGGCGACGAGAGCTGGGAGAAGCTGCCGTTCTACGCGGCGCACCGCGTTGACGAGGTCCTGATCGTCGACCCGCAGGCGCGCACGCTCAGCTGGTTGGCGCTTGGGGAGGATGGCTACCACCCCGTGGAGCGGAGCCATGTGCTCGACCTGAGCGTCGCGGAGCTCGGTAGCCGGATTGACTGGCCGTAGGCCGTAGAGAATCGCGGTTTATCGGTCATTATCGGGACTTCCTGATAATTTCCCGCGCGGATGGATCGGCGGCTCGATCCCTGCTGATCGAGTTGGACACGATCGCGCGCGCGAGGCGGGATGGGCCTCGACCGACGTGCACGAGGTGGGAAGCCAGGCCGATTTCCGCACCACGTTTTCCGAGACCGCATACCGTCGGAGAGGTGGCACGAGCCGGCGGCACCGGCCCCGGGCTGCCGCAGCTCCCGCGCATGCTCCGGGACGCCGAGCAGTACTTCCTGATGGTGATGGCCCGCCTCGGCGAGGGTCCCTACCCGGCGTCCTCACCTCAGCCGGCAATCGACGCGCAGAACGCCGCCGGATCGGTCACGATCGTGGTCAGGGACGGCTCGAGCTCCCAGCCGCGGTGAAGCTCGGAGGCCGCGAGCCCGGTCTGGTGCCGGCCGAGGTCATAGCAGCCGAGCTGCTCCCAGGTCTGGGGGTTGGCGGGCTGGCGGTGAACGGCGTCGCTCAGCTCGGCCCGGGCGGCCGCGGGCAGGCGCAGGTCCGTGTAGAGCTGTGAGAGCAGGAACAGCGGCTTGATCGACACAGGATCCTCGCTGGCGGCGCTGCGGGCGTCGGCCACCGCGGTGCCTCCGTCACCGCGCAGCGCGGCCGAGTAAGCCGCCGAGGAGGCGTTGGCCGAGCGCAGCGGCTGCACGACGAACCAGACCGCCACCAACGTCGCCACGACCACCGTGGCGATGGCGCCAACCGCGCCCGGCGAGCGCGACAGCGGCCGGCGGCTCGCCGGCGCGGCGGCCGGCCGGCTCAGCGGACCGCGCCCCGCGAGCCATCCGGCGGCAGCGAGCGCGGGCACCGCGACGCCCGGGACGAACCATGTCCAGTCGATCAACGAGTGCAGGCCGAAGGTGGCGACGATCGCCAGCAGCGCGATCAGCCCGGCGCGCTCGGCGGGCGCCTCGGGGCCCGGCGGCGGGCGCGGGGTACGCCGCCCTGGCGAAAGCCACGCCGGTTTGAGGGTTCGCGCCGTGGCGGCCGCCCAGGCCGCCAACAGGACCAGGCTCACCGCCAGCCCGATCGCGCCCAGGTCGGCGAAGGTCTCCATCACGTAGCCATGGGCGTGCACGACGTTCTCGAACTGGAGCTTCCACGCCGGACCGGTCTGGTACTGCGCCTGCGCGGTGCCGAATCCGCCGGCACCGGTCCCGGCCAGCGGATGGTGAGCGCCGATCTTGAACGCGAGGCTCCAGTACTGGGGCCGGCTATTCGATAGCTGGGCGAGCCGCCCCGGCTGGTTCGCCGCGCCGCCGCTGGTGTTGGTCAGCGTCTGCCAGAGGTGGGAGATCTCCCCGGTGAAGCCCCGGTGCGATTCGGCGAGCGCGCCCAGGCCGGCGAGCGGGACCAGCGCCACGAGCGCGATGAGCAGCGTGCCGACGCGGCGGCGCATCTGGGGCGTCAGCACGACGCGATCAAGGGCGAGGCGGCCGGCGAGCCCGCCGAGGCTCGTCAGCGCGAGCGAGAGGATCACCACCACGCCGAGGCTGTGCCCGGCGCTGATTCGCACGGCCGAGGCGACGTTGTCGGCAGAGATTCCCGGGTGGGCGCTGCCCCAGGCGGCGATCGCGGCTCCGCCTGCCGCACCCACGGCGAGGATCAGCGCCGAGCGCAGCCGAAGCGGGGCCAACGCGAACCACACAAGCGCTCCGAGGACCGCCGCCAAGACCGCGCCGCGAGAGAAGCTGAGGACGAGGACCGAGATCAGGATCGCCAGCGCCGGGGCGGCCACGGTGCGCAGCAGGGGTGAGGCGTCGCGGCGGGCGCCGGACCAAAGGCAGGCGGGGATCCCGATCGCTGCCATCAGCCCCACGGCATTCCAGTAATCGAGCGGCGCCTGAAGTCGGCCGACGGTGTCGTTGGGATCAAGCGAGCCGGGAAACACCTTGACCAGGAGCGAATAGGCACAGGCCACCGTCGTCGCCGCGGCTACGGCGCCGACCATCGCGCGCCAGCGCGCGGGTGCCATGCCGGCAAGCAGCGCCGCGGCGAGGAACACGGCGAAGTAGGACAGGGTGCGGTTTCCCTCAAGCCACGAGTTCGCCGGCTGCACCGACCAGGCGATCGAGGCGTAGGTCAGCGCGGCCAGCGCCGCGAAGGCGACGAGCGAGCCCGCGCCCGAGGCCCGGCCGCGAGCGCCGCTCAGCACGGCCCCGATCGCCGCGGCGCCCCCGACGAGGAGGAGCCCCACCTGGACCCAGGTATTCGGAGCGAGGTTGTTGCCGCCGGCCGCGACGAACGCGATCACGGCCAGCGCGACGGCCCCCAGGAGACCGAGCAGGAAGTCTGGAGTCAGGCTTCCGCCGCGGAGCTGCCCAACGGGCGTCGTCGGTGGCCGCGAGGGCACTCCCTCCGGCGCGGTGACTACAGACGACACGGTCCCGGCGAGGCTAGCAATCGCAGCGGCGAGCCTCAGCCGGGGCGCTCGACTCCGGCTGCGCTCAGCGCTTCCTCGACGGTCTCGTAGCCGACCATCTCCACGACCTTGCCGTCGCGGAAGGTCGTGACCTGGCCGTGCAGAGCAGCGGGCTCGCCGTCGCGCTCCGGGCGTCTCGTGATCACCACCACGCGCTCGCCCGCGTCGATCAGCTCCACGAGCTCACCCGGTCCGCCCCCGCGGGACGCGCCATGAAGGCCAGCGCCTCCTGGCGACTCCGGCAGGCGCCCTCGGCGTCCGGATCTCCCCAATGCCACTTCACGTCCTCATCCAGGAGCTCCGCCGCGACGCTCAGGTCGCCCCGCTTGATCGCGTCAAAGCCGCGCCTCGCCAGCTCGAGGTTGCCGGTGGACATGGGGGTCAGTATCGCAAGGCGAGGGTCGGGATGGGTGCGGCGGCTAGCGCCAGCTGCGGTGGGTGACAAGCGTCCGCTGGGCGTCCGCGGCGGCAATGTACGGCCGATCTGCGAGAAACCGCCTCCCCTCGGCGATCGCGTCGTCGCGATCGTAGGTGGAGGCGGTCCTCCTGAGTCGATGCCGGACCGGGGTCGCGTCGACGATCCCGACCGGCCAGCCGTGGTCCCGCGCCAGCGCAGCCCAGTGGAAATCGAGCCCCCAGCCGGTCCGCAGCGGCGGGAAGGGGAGCAGGACCTCAAACGTCGTGCGATGAAACGCCACCACCGGCCCAATCTCGACGTAGGGCGTCTCCCTGACCAGGCTCCGGGGCCGGCGGCGGGTGATCTGCCACGCCGTGTGCGACCGCGCCCGGTGCGCCGGCTGGGCGAGCATCAGCCCGAAGCGCTCGATCAAGAAGACGAAGGCGTCGAGAAAGCCGCCCGGCAGCGCCACGTCGTCGTCGAGCGCCAGTAGCCAGTCGTAGTCATCGAGGCAGTGGCGAGCCAGGAGGAGGTTGAGGTTTTCGAACTTTCCCACGCCGCCCACGTCTTTGCTGTCGAAGCGGACCAGGTGACGCGAGCGCAGCAGCTCGCTCCGCGCCGCCGCGAGAAGGTTCGGCTGGTCCGCGCGCGCGATCCCCAGGGCCAGGACGCGGCGGCGCGGAGAGCCCGTGGCCGCTCGGCGCAGCCGCCACGGCTCCCCCCGCGCCAGCGAGAGCAGATCCGCGTAGCCATCCGCCAGCAGCGCCCTGGTGGTGGCGCGGACGCCAAATACCAGGCCACTGGCCCCCGACAAGAAGTCATCGCGTGGCTCGGCCCCGGTCACGGCTGTCGCTGGGCCAGGCCCTCACGAAGGCTCCCTGCGGCCCGCGCTCCCATCACGATCCCGTAGGCGCAGCGCCGCCTAACCAGGTGCCAGGCGCAGCCAACCAGGACGCGGGTCTCGGCGCGCAGCGTTCGGGGATTACCGGAGCGGATGTCGTGGCGGCGGGCCTCTCGTCCCTGCTCGTAGGCGTGCCGGGTGAGCACGAGCAGGCGCGAGTCCGCCGGCTCGCGTCGATGGACGAGCCCTGCGCGCGCCAGGTAGCGGATCCGGCCGCCGCCGGCGGTGTAGCGCTGCTCCCACTCCTCCTCATCGCCCCGGCCGCTCAGCGCCTCATCGAACGACCCGACGCGGTCCAAGGCGCTTCGGCGAATCGCCATGTTGGTTCCCCACACCCGCGGGATGTCGCGGTCCTCGACGCCCGCGTCGAGGGCCGTGATCGGCCCAGGCTCCCGCCCGCAGCCGCGCGGGCCGCCCTCAAGCCGCGTCCGGATCGGGCCACCGAACACCTCGCGGTCCGGCGAGGCGTTGATCCCGGCCAGCAGCGCGTCGAGCCAGCCGGCGGGTGCGTCGACGTCGTCGTCGATGAACACCAGCAGCTCGCTCCGGGCGGCCTGGATCCCGGCGTTGCGCGTCGCGTTCACGCCGCGCGGCTGCGGGAGGGCAATCGCCCTCGCCCCGTGGCGCTGCGCCACGGCTGACGCCTCTGGGTCATGCCCGTCGCTTACGACCAGCACCTCTGCCCGTGCCATCTCGGCCTGCGGCACGACCGAGCGCAGCGTGACGTCGAGGTAGCTCGACCTGCCGCGGGTGGGGATGATGATCGACGCTGACGGCGCTCCCGCCATGGGGCGATTGTCTCAGCCGCGACCCCGATCCTGGCGCGGCTTGCCTACGATGGCCCCGCGGGCGCGGAAATCATGGCCGATGGGCACAGAGCACAAGAACGGAAGCTGCGCTTCGCCCGGCTCGCCGCCCGTTTGACGCGGTCGCTGAACCGCAGGATCGCGATGTTCCGCAACCGGGGCGGCGAGGTTTGGTGCCCGGTCTGCGGCCATGAGTTCGCGCGCTTCAAAGACGACTGGAACCGCAGCAACGCGCTCTGCTGGCGATGCGGCTCACACGAGCGCCACCGCGCGCAGTGGCTGTTATTTGATCGGCGGCCGGGGCTGCTGGCCGAGGCGACGTCCCTGCTTCATTTCGCGCCTGAATGGTGTCTGCGCCGGCGGTTTCGCCAGCTCCGCCACCTCCGCTACGTCACCGCCGATCTCTACCAGCCGGATGTCGACCTGAGGCTCGACCTCAACGCGCTGGAGCTGCCGGACGGGAGCTTTGACGCCGTCATCTGCTCCCACGTGCTCGAGCACGTCGACAACGACGCAGTGGCGATGCGCGAACTCCGCCGGATCACCGCCCCCTCCGGCTGGTGCTTGGTGATGGTGCCGCTCGATCTGCGCCGTGAGAGGACCTACGAAGATCCGGCGATCACCGAGCCCGCCGACCGCGAGCGGGCGTTCTGGCAGCACGACCACGTCCGGCTGTACGGCGCGGACATCGTCCAGCGACTGCAGAGGGCCGGCTTCGACGTCGCGGTCATCCGGCCCCGCGAGGAGTTCGGCGGCCGGCTCGTCTGCCGCTGCCGTCTGCTTGAGGCAGATCAGATGTTTGTCTGCCGGCCGGCGACAGACTGATCCTGGGCTTCGCAGGGCGCGTGGCGCCCGGGCGTCAGCGAGGCGGTGCGCTCCCACGCTTTGTGGCGGCAAGCTGCGCCGCGAACGCCGCAACGAATCGCGGGTTGTAGCGGAGGTAGCGCCGCCACAGCCGGCCCGGTTCCTGGGCCAGCCGGTAGGCCCATTCGAAGCCCGCCTCCTGCATCCAGCTGGGTGCCTGGGGCACCAGTCCGGCGTGGAAATCGAACGCCGCGCCGACGCCGGCAAGCACCGGGGCCTCCAGGCGTGGACGCATCTCGGCCATCCACTTTTCCTGCTTTGGAACGCCGATCCCGACCCACACGACGTCGGCGGCTGTCCGGTTGATCTCGGCTGAGACCGCGAGATGTTCTTCCCCGCTGAGCGGTCGGTGCGGCGGCGAGTAACCGCCCACGATCCTCAGTCCGGGATGGCGGTGGCGGAGGTTCAGGGCCAGCTGTACCAGCGCCCCTTGGTTGCGGCCACCGTAGAGATAGAAGCGGTGGCCGAGTTCGGCGGCTCGAGCGCAGGCGCGAGCCATCAGCTCCGGTCCGTAGACGCGCTTGCTGAGCGAATGCCCGAGGGCGTTGATGGCCCACACCAGCGGCTGACCGTCGGGGACGTTCAGCGACGCCCGCCGGAGCGCCGCCCAGAGCTCCGGATCCTCGCGAGACGCCGTGACCGTGTGCACATTGCAGGCGCATAAGTAGCCGCGAGCACGACTGGCGATGGCGCCGTCGATCCAGTCAAGAGCTCCCTCGTAATCGGTCAGCGCGAGGTCGACGCCCAGCACGTCGACCGTGGCCGGCGAGGGCGGTGCCGCAGGGCGCGGCTGAACTGAGCCTTCTGGACGCATGAACTCCTGCCTGGATCTGATCTGCGAGGCGTGTGCCGCCTCGTGGAGCCGAAACGCCGTGGGGCCTCGTTAGTTACGGCGTTTGGCCGAGGTTAGCGTCGGATTTCGGGCCGGAGCAGGCGTTCCCTGCCAACATCGGCAGTTTCGGGTAGCCGGCGGGGCGCTATCCTCTCGCGTGACAAGGACGTCACGCCAACCCGCGAGCATCGCCCCCTTCTCGCGGGTAGGGGACGACCCCCAGCCCTACCAGGGTCGTCCTTCGGCCGGGACCGTGCCTTAGCGGCGCGGTCCCGGCCACTTCTTTCACGGGCGTGATCACTCGGGCTCGGTCAGCGCGAGTATGTCGCTGCGGTCGATCGGTCGTCCGCTCGCGCGCTTCATTGCGATCAGGTCGTCCCGCCCTGCTACGAGGACCTGATGCTCCCCGAGGTCGAGCTTGAGCGAACGAGACCGCAGCTGCGTAAAGGGCGCAGCCCCGGGCGGCGCGAGATGGATGTCTATTCCGCCCTGATCGGTGTCCAGCTCGAGCACGCCCGCGGACGGGATCTCGAGCGGTTCAGGCACGGGAGCATCGGCACCGGCCGGGCGCGCATGGAGGGCGACGAGCGCGGAGGCAAGGCGGCACAAGTTATCCGGGTCCGGGTTCGGCACCAGATCCAGATCCTGGGTAGTGCGGGTGTGTCCGTGCGCTTGGACCGCTAGCCCTCCGATGATCACGTATTCGATCTCCTCCTCTGCGAGCACCTGCAGGATCGCCGCCGCGTCGAGGGGGACCTCGCGGCGCGTCAAGGGGATTGGTCCCGAGCTTTTGCGCCGGCTTGACTGATCTGGCCGGCCAGGCGGTTCCAGCTCAACGCGAGTTCGAACCGATCAGATGGCGAGCGGCGTCGGAGGGCCCTCAGGCGCGCAGGGTTGTGGTGGGCGGCCGGGCGCCGGACGCTGACCACGCCCTCCTCGCCCATCACGAGGAGAAGGCGCTCAAAGGTCTCGAAGGTGGGCGACACCTCGCCGCGTTCGAGACGACTGACAGCGGCCTGGGTCGACCCGCTGCGCAACGCGAGCTGTTTCTGTGTCAGGCGATTGGCCAGCCGTCGCTCGCGGATGATCTGCCCAGGGTTCACGACACTGAATATATCGGATCAGGTATGTGCATGAGGGCGGTCTTCTGCCTACCCTCTGGCTCCCAATGAATTGCCTCGTCACCGGCGGCGCCGGCTTCATCGGCTCGCACCTGGTCGACGCGTTGGTCGATCGCGGGAACGGCGTGACGGTGATCGACAACCTCTCAACGGGAAGGCGTCAAAACCTTGAGTCGGCGATTGCCCGCGGGGCGCGGCTGCATACGGTCGATGTGCGGGATGCGGCAGCGGTAGCGGCGGTTTTTGAGGACACCCGGCCTGAGGTCGTGTTTCACCTGGCCGCCCAGATCGACGTCCGCCATTCGGTCGAGCAGCCGACCGCCGACGCGCACACGAACGTGCTGGGGATGATCAGCGTCCTCGAGGCGGCACGTCGGTCCGGCGCCCGGCGGGTCGTCAGCAGCTCTACCGGTGGTGCGCTGTACGGCGACGCGGACGTGATTCCCACCTCCGAGGATCAGCCGATACGGCCGCTAGCCCCCTACGGCCAGGCTAAGCGCGCAGCTGAGGGGTACTGCGACCTCTATACGCGCATCTACGGCCTACCGGCGATTTCGCTCCGCTACAGCAACGTCTACGGTCCTCGCCAGGACGTCCACGGCGAGGCCGGCGTGGTGGCGATTTTTGTCGGCTGCCTGTTGGATGGCCGCCGTCCGACCGTGTACGGCGACGGGCGCCAGACCCGAGATTGGGTCGAGGTCTCGGACGTTGTCAGGGCCAACCTGGTCGCCGCAGATTCCGCCGCAAATGGAGCGGTGAACATTGGGCGCGGCGAGGAAACATCGGTGCTGGACCTGATTGGAGCGCTGAATGAGGTTGCCGGAGATCACGAAATGGCTGAGCCCGAGTTCCTGCCCCAGCGCCCGGGAGAGGTCCGGCGGAGTTGTCTTGATCCTTCGCGGGCCAGGGACCAACTCGGGTGGAAAGCCGAGGTCCCGCTGAGGCAAGGGCTCCGGCGCGTTCTGGCTGAGGTGTAGTTCGCAGTTGCACGGGCTCCCAGGCCGCGCTCGGCACCCAGGGCGCCAGCGCGACGGTCAATAGCGCTCTGCGCGAAGTAGCGCGCCGCTCCGCACTGGCCGACTTCGATGTGCGGCGAGACATCGACGGCACTCCGGGCGAGGTCGAGGCGGGACGGGTGTTGGTGTGCGAGCTGGTGGTGCTGGAGCTGGTTCGCTTGGCTCCCAACGAGGCGCGGGGGCGGGATCTGGCAGCCCGCCTTACCGCGTTCGACACCCTCCCCATGCCCAAGCGCTGTGGCCCCGGGCGCGCGACAGCACCTCCGGTTCGTACCCGATGGCGCCCTCGCCGAGGCTCGCTCCGCCCGGCACTCGAGTGGATCGCCAGGGCGACGCCGGTAGACTGGCCGGTGGTGGCGATGGAGCAGTTCTGGGACGCGCGAGCCCGAGAGGACGCGTTCTACTTCGTCGATAGCCGCCTGCGCTACCAGGACCCGGACGAGTCGGCGTTCTGGGAGGGTGGAGAGCAGGCGCTGGCCGCGCTCCTTCGTGCGCTCGAGGTCCAGGTGCCGGCGACCGCCGTGGTGCTCGATATCGGCTGCGGGCTTGGCCGCCTCACCCGGCCGCTGGCGGGGATCGCCGAGCGGGTGATCGCGCTCGATGTCTCGGGCGAGATGCTGGCGCGGGCCAGGCAGCTCAACTCCGAGCTGGCGAACGTGGAATGGGTTCACGGTGACGGCCACTCGCTGCGCCCGATCGCTGACCGCGCGGTCGATGCCTGCATCTCCCACGTCGTCTTTCGCCACATCCCGGATCCGGCGATCACGCTCGGCTACATCGGGGAGATGGGCCGGGTTCTGAGGCCCGGCGGGTTCGCCGCGTTCGAGCTCTCAAACGATCCGCGGCCGCACCGCCCTCGCCCCCTCCCCGCGTGGTCACGGGTGAAGGCGCTGTTCGGGCGAGCACCGCGCGGGCAGGATCACGACGCCTGGCTCGGCTCCTCGGTGGAGATCCCGGCGATCGCCGAGGTGGCGGCCGGCGCGGGGATGCGGCTCGAGCGGACCGCCGGCGAGGGAACCGAGTACTGCGCGGTCCTGCTGCGGCGCTACTGATCGCCGCTCGCGGGAGCGGGGCGGAAGCCCTCCGCGCCGTACAGCGGGAAGTGCCGGGCGACGGCCCGCGCCTCCTGCATGAAGTCGCGGTTTCGCACGACCCGGCAGGGGCGCTCCCAGCGGCTGCCGCGCGGGGTGACGAGCGAGATTGCGTCGGACAGGTGGCGGCCGTACTGCCAGGCCAACAGCTCCTGGCCGACACACGCGAGGCCGGCCTCGGCGCAGAAGCGGGCGAACAGCTCTGCCGAGGCGCTCTCGGCCCGCCACGCGTAGACATTCACCAGCACGCCGCGGATCGTCAGCCGGCGGCGCAACGGGTCGGGGAACCTCCGCGCGGCCGCCGCCGCGCGGCGATAGGCGGCCATGTTGGAATGGTGGATGAAGGCGATCCCGTCGGGCTTCAGCGTCCGGGCCAGCTCGCGCGCGTAGGCCTCCAGGACGTCCGCCTCGGCGTGGACCAGCGAGTCGAAGCTGAAGGCGAAGTCGACGGAGCGCTCGCCGACCATCGGCAGCGAGTGCCCGTCGCCGAGGTGCGATGACACCCGGGCGTCGTCTGCGAACAGCCTGCGACAGGCCTCGACGCAGTGCTCGGCGACATCGACCAGGATCAGCCGCTCGGCCAGCGGCCGCAGCCGGCGGCTCCAGCGCCCCTGTCCGGGGCCGAGCTCGAGCACGACGCCCGTGGGCACGAACGCGTGGATACGTGGCAGCAGCGTCCCCCACCATTGCGCCTCGCTGCCGCCCCACGGCCCCGACCATTCATCGCCGCCCGCCAGCCAGCCGGCGTCGCGGTTCCAGGTGTCCCTGATCGCGTCGAGCTCGGGCACGCCTAGGCGGTCGCCTCCGCGTGCAGCGTGAGCCCCAGCAGCGACGGAAAGCGCTGCTCGAGCCATCCATAGGCGCGGCTCTGGCCGAAGTTGGTCGGACGCGAGCTCAGGTGGTCAAGCAGGCAGCCGTTGTGCGCTGCGACCCGCACCGAGGCGAATCCGGCCGCCCTCAGCATCCGCTCGAGCGCGCGGCGGGTGAAGAAGCGGATGTGCGGGTCACGCCACGGCTGCTCGAGCGAGAGCTCATCGCCGATCGGGTTCCAGACTCCGAGCAGCAGGTTGGCCCGCAGCCGCCAGTAGGCGACGTTGGGCGCCGAGGCCACGAGCCGGCCGCCCGGCCGCAGCACCCGGTGGATCTCGCGCGCGGCCTCCTGCGGCGCGAACAGGTGCTCGAGCACCTCGACGCACACGACCAGATCGAAGCTGTCGTCGGCGAACGGCAGCTCGGCGGCGTCGGCGATCGTCTGGGCGTTTAGCCCCGCCGAGCGCGCCGTGGCCACCGCCTCCTCCGAGACGTCGACCCCGACGTACGTGGATCCGCGGCGGGCCAGCTCCGGAGCATATGAGTTGCCCATCCCGCAGCCGACGTCCAGACAGCGGGTCGCCGGGGTCACCTGCCGGAAGATCAGCGACCACAGCTGGGGGTCGGGAACGTAGCGAGGCGGCTGCTCGGCGGACCAGAACTCGTCGTAGTAGGCGGCGACCGACGATCCGTGCACGGCGCCCTCAGTCTAGGGGCGCGCCCTGAAGCAGCCGCACGTAGCGCGGTCGCAGGTGCTCCCAGCCGAACCTCGCACGGGCGTACTGGCGCCGGCGCCGTGCCTCCTCGGCGGGGTGATCGGCATCGAGCTCCGCCCTCAGCAGCTCCGAGAGGCGGCCCGGAACCGAGAGGTCCGCCAGCCGCCCGTGCTCGCCCAGCGCGAAGCGCGTGACCGGATAGTCGTGGGCCAGGCACGGCAGCCCACACCCCAGCGCCTCGATCAGGGCGCGGGGGAGCCCTTCGCCCAGCGACGCCAGCACGAACACGTCGCTTGCCTGGTAGAGCTCGGCCACCTCACGCTGGGCGACCGTGCGGATGCTGTGGCCCTCATCGCCCAGCCGCCTCGCCGCCAGCTCGCGGATCGCGGGCGTCTCGGCATCCGGCTGGCCGACCAGCAGCAGGAAGGGACGCGGGGCCGGCAGCGCCGCCAGCTCCTCGATCACGTAGTCAAGGCGCTTGTGGTGGCGGTTGAGCGCCGCTACGCTGATCACGATCGGCCGCTCGCGCGGAAGCCCGAGACGGACCCGCAGGGCGGCGCGCTCGTCGGCTCCGAGGATCGGCAGCCCGGGCAGGGTGAAGCCAAGCGGCAGGAGCACCTGGCGGGCGGGATCGGCGCCATGGGCGAGCGCCGCCTCGAGCGCTGCCGGGGTGAGCTGCTGCACGCGGTCGAGGTGGCCGAAGCCCGTGACCGCCATCGCCCCGTTGCACAGCACCAGACGGAACGGCCGCCGCGCCAGCCGCCGGAACGCGCCCAGCACGAGCCCGGTGTGCCACTCGCTGAAGTAGACGACGTCGGCGCCCCGGCGGGCGAGCAGCGCCAGCAGGCTCAATCCGAAGCTGATCTGCTCGACCCGGAACGGCTCCCGGCGCCAGAGCCGAGCCAGCAGCCTCGCCGCCGCGGCGTCACGCGTCAGGGTGGCGATCGCGCGCTCGGCCTGGCCCGGCGGTCCACTGCCCTTGATCAGCTCGAGCTCGAGCTGGGGCTCCTCCCTCAGCGCCTCGAAGCACTCGCGGGCGAAGGACTCAAACCCGCGGTGGGCGTGCTCGAGGCCCGAGCAGGCCAGCAGCACGCGCGTGGCCGGCGGCGGGGCGGGCATGGCGGCGCACGGTAGCGGCTGTGCCATGCTTGTCGCGATGTCGGCGCTCGAGGATCCCGCGCCCGCGCTGGCGGCCGAGCGGTTTGACGGCGAGGCGATCACGCTGCGCGGCCGCGCCGCTCGGGGCACCCTCGTCAACGGGGTGTTCCTGGTCGCCACCAACGCCCTGACCCTGGTCAAGGGGCTGGCGGTGGCGGGGCTCCTGACCGCAGCCCAGTACGGAACCTGGGGGCTGTTGATGGCGGCGTTCACCACGATCCTCGCGCTCGGTTCGGTCGGGGTGGATGACAAGTACGTCCAGCAGGATGAGCCCGACCAGCAGCGGGCGTTCGAGGTCGCCTTCACCTGCCAGGCGATCCTGGGCGGCGTCTTCCTGGTGGCGATGCTGGTCGGGATGCCGCTGTTTGCGCTGCTCTACGGGCGGCCGCAGATGATCGCTCCCGGGCTGGCCTTCTCGCTCGCGCTGCCCGCGCTCGTGCTCCAGATGCCGCTGTGGGTGCACTACCGGCGGATGGACTTCGCCCGCCAGCGCTCGCTCCAGGCGATCGACCCGGTGGTCTCGATCGTCGCGGTGCTGAGCCTGGCCGCGGCCGGCTTGGGCGTGTGGGCGCTGGTCGGCGGTGAGCTCTTCGGAACCTGGTGCGCGGCGCTCGTGATCGCCCGCTCCGCGCCGTACCCGCTGCGCTTTCGCTGGGAGCGCGGCGCGATGCGGGAGTACCTGCGCTTCTCCTGGCCGCTGTTCGTCGGGGCGCTCGGGACCGTGCTGATGATCCAGGTCCCGGTCGCGGTCAGCGCGCGGCTGCTCGGGGTCGCGGCGGTGGGCGGGCTGGCGCTCGCCACCAACATCTCGCAGTTCACCACGCGCGTCGACGACGTCGTCACCCAGACGCTCTACCCGGCGATCTGCGCGGTCAGGGAGCGGACCGACCTGCTGTTTGAGTCGTTCTGGAAGTCCAACCGGCTGGCGCTGCTGTGGGCGGC
>DAIQND010000028.1:0-18181 GCA_036788555.1 Solirubrobacteraceae bacterium
TCGGCAGGGATGAGGCACGCCGCACGGCGGCACCGTGGCTCGAGCGCTTCGGCCTCGGCGGGTTCGAGCGCAGCCGCCCGGTCGAGCTCTCGGGTGGGATGCGCCAGCGGGTCTCGTTCCTGCGCACGCTGCTGTCGGGCAAGCCGGTGCTGGCGCTCGACGAGCCGTTCGCCGCCCTCGACGCGATCACCCGCCACGAGATGCAGAGCTGGCTGGCGCGGGTGCTGGAGAGCGAGCCACGGACCGTGGTGCTGGTAACCCACGACGTCGAGGAGGCGGTCGTCCTGGCAGACCGGGTGGTGGTGATGTCACCGCGCCCCGGACGAGCTGTGGAGGTGCTCGAGCCCGACCTCCCGCGTCCCCGGTCGCGGACCGATGCCGAGGTGGTGGCGCTGCGCGAGCGGGCGCTCCGGGCGCTGGGGGTGCCGGAATGAGGCTGTGGCGGGCCTGGTGGGCGCTGGGGCGGCCGCGCTTTCGCCTCAGCTGGCGGCCGCTGGTCCTGCTCGCGGCGCTGATCGGCGTGTGGGAGCTCTACGTCGATCTGGGCGGCGTGGACCAGCTGATCCTTCCCGCGCCCCACGCGATCGCCCAGGCGCTCTACACCGACCGGGGCTTGCTGTGGTCGAACTTCGCCGTGACCGCCGAGGAGGTGCTGCTCGGCGTCTTGGTGGCGGCGGTGCTCGGACTGCTGCTGGCCGTCGCGATCCACTTCTCGCGCACCCTCAGGCGGGCGCTGTATCCGCTGCTGATCGCCTCCCAGGCCGTCCCGGTGCCGATGATCGCGCCGCTGCTCGTCCTCTGGCTGGGGTTCGGGATGGGGCCGAAGCTGGTGGTGATCGCGCTGGTGTCGTTCTTCCCGATCGTGGTCACCACGTTCGCCGGTCTGGCCGCGGTCGACCCGGAGCTGATCAAGCTCATGCGGACGTTCGACTCCACCCGCCGGCGAACGTTTCGTCACGTGGAGCTGCCCTCCGCGCTGCCGGGCGTCCTCACGGGGACCAAGATCGCCGTGGTCGTGGCGGTGATCGGCGCCGTGTTCGCCGAGTGGAACGGCGCCAACTCCGGGCTCGGCTACCTGTTCATCCAGGCCGAGCCGCAGCTGCTGATCCCTCGTGCCTACGCTGCCGTGGTGATCCTGTGCGTGTTCGCGGTGTTGCTGTTCGGGCTGCTGGCGCTGGCGGAGCGCCGATTCGTCCCCTGGGCCTACGCTCAGCGGGGGTTGAGCACGTGATCCGCCGGTGGTGGCTTGCCGCGCTGGCCATGCTCCCGCTCGCCCTGGCCGCCTGCGGGCAGAAGCACGAGGCCGTCACCGCGGCCCGCGGCAGCGCCCAGTCGCTGACCTTGATGCTCGACTGGTTCCCCAACGCCGACCACGTCGGGATCTACCAGGGCCTGGCGGAAGGCGACTTCGCCAAGGTGGGAATCAACCTGCACCTCGAGGTCCCGTCGAACCCGGCCGCCCCCCTCCAGCTGCTGGCCGCCGGCAAGATCGACGCAGCGATCTCCTACGAGCCAGAGCTGCTGCTCGCGCGCAATCAGAACCAGCCGTTGGTTTCGATCGCGGCGATCGTTCAGGAGCCCCTCACCTCGATCGTCTCGCTCGGACGGGCGCACATCACGAAGCCCGCCGATCTCCGCGGCAAGCGGGTCGGAGACGCCGGGATCCCCTATCAGCACGCTTTCCTTCAGACCATCCTCGCCCACGCCGGCGTGCCGGCCAACTCGGTCAAGAGCGTGACGGTCGCCGAAAACCTGGTACCGGCCCTGCTTTCGGGACAGATCGACGCCGCGCTCGGCGCGTACTGGAACTACGAGGCGATCCAGCTTCAGCAGATGGGCAAGCGCCCGAACGTGATCCGCGTTGATCAGGCCGGGGTGCCCACCTACGACGAGCTGGTGCTGGTGGTCCGCGAGAGCGCCCTGGCGGCTCACCCCGATCTCTACCGTCGCCTGGCCCAGGCCATGGCTCGCGGCTACGAGTCAGCCCGCGCCGATCCCGCCGCCGCCGTCTCCAGCCTGGTGCACGCCAGCCCGGGGCTCGATCCGAAGCTCGAGACCGCCGCGGTCCGCGCCACCCTGCCCGCCTTCTTCCCGAGCAGCGCCTCGGAGCCCTGGGGCTACCAGGACGCCGCGCAGTGGAACGCCTTCGGCCAGTGGATGCTCTCCAACCACCTGATCTCAAACCCCGCCGCCCTGGCCAGCCCCGAGACCAACGAGGAGCTGGCCGGGCAGGGGCTGTAGGGGTCGCGCCGGCCGGACCCCGCGCCCCTCACCGCGCCCGCGGCCCCCACGCCTGAGCGCGAGCCCTCAGCGCGAGCAGGGTCACGGCGCACAGCCCCGCCGTCACATACATCGGCAGCCCGTCGCCGGCGCCCTTGGCGAGTCCGCCGCCCCCGCTCGCGCCGATGATCTGGCCCGCGGCCCAGGCCAGGTTGATCACCGCCGCAGCGAGGCCCTGGTCAAGCGCGAGGTCGTCGGCGGCGTCGGACAGCATCGCCATCGACGGCGCCCAGAAGCCACCCAGCGCGACGTCCAGCGCGACGATCAGCGCCGCCAGCGGCAGGGTCGCCGCCGGCAGCGTGAAACTCGTCAGCAGCGGGATCGTCGCCACCAGCCCGAGGGCCACCGGGAGCATCCGTCCCCGCCGGTCGGCGAACCTGCCAACCAGCGGAGACATCGTCGCCTCGCAGGCCGCGCCGGCCAGGTAGACGCCGCCGATCACCACCGCGCCGGCTCCGAAGGCGTGCAACCGCAGCGGGCCAAGCACCGTCACCATCCCGGAGACGATCGCCGGCAGCAGGACAAGCCACATCTTCCCCAGCAGCCGGCGATCCCGCAGAGCCCGCCCCAGGTAGCGCAGGCCCTGACCCGAGGAGGTATGGACGAGCGGCAGCCGACGCGTCCGATCGAGCAGGAACAGCGACAGCACCGCGGCTCCGCTGAAGGCGACCCCGCGCCCCACCGCGTCGGCGATGGTCCCGATGAGCGGGCCGAACAGCGCGCCGCCGACGGCCGCGCCGAGCACGTTCCCCATCAGGGCCCCCCGGCGCTCCGGGTGCGTCTCGGTGACGATCCAGGCCAGCGCCCCCGCCCAGGAACAGGCGCTGCTGAACCCCTCGACCAATCGAGCCACGTCGAGCAGCGCAGCGGTGTGCAGAAAGCCGAAGGCGAGCGTCGAGCCGGCGAGTAGCAGCAGGCCCGCGTACACCGTCCGCTTGGGCCCGACGCGCACGGCCAGGATCCCGCCCGGCAACGACCCGACGAGCGTTCCGGCCGGGAACGCGCCGGTCATCACCCCCGCCGACAGCTTCGACAGACGCAGCTGGTGCGCGAGCGCCGGCAGCAGCGGCGCGATCGCCGCGTAGAACATCATGTCCACCACGACGACCGCGCCCATCACCAGGACCAGCCGCCGCTCGCTCGCCTCGGGTCGCTGGGGGGCGGCAACGCTCACGTGCGCCACCGTAGTAGGTAGGCGCGGAGCGCAATGGCTTCTCGCTAGCGTCTAGCCATGCTGGTGCGTGAGGACGACCGCGGCGTGCTGGCGATCGGGCAGCCCGCCCACGCGTGGCTGGCTGGGCAGCTGGCGCGGGCGTGGGGCAACGAGCGCTTCGGCGGCGTGGATCCCCTCGAGGAGGTGTGCCTGGCGGCCGAGCAGCACGACATCGGCTGGGCGGTGCGTGACCTGGAGCCTGACTACAACCCGCAGACGAGGCTCCCCCGCTCGTTCACCCAGATGCCACTCGACGTCCACCTGTCGCTTTGGACGGAGGGGCCGCGGAGCCTAGTCTCCCAGAGCCGCTACGTCGCGCTGCTGGTCTCGATGCACGGATGGCGGCTCTACGAGCGCCGTGACCTGAGCAGCCTTCCAGACGACGAGGCTCGGATGATCGGACGCTTTCTCGACTCGGAGCGGGCGTTTCAGACCGAGCTGATCGATGCCCTGAAAGCCGACTCGGTGGCCAGAGCTCACGTCGAAGAGGAGCGCCTGCAACGCAACAGCCTGCTGATCTGGACCTGGGACTACCTATCGCTGGCGCTCTGCTTGGGGTGGGCGCCCGCCACCGCGAAGGCGGCGCCCACCGCCTCCGGCCGGGTCGACCTCGAGCTCACCCGCGGCAGCTCCCCGGGCGTTCATCACCTGGAGCCGTGGCCGTTCGCGGTTGCGGCCGTCAACCTTCGCTGCGAGGGCCGCCGCCTGTCCGGGCCGTTGCCAACCGAGGCCGAGCTCCGTCAGGCGTTCACCGACGCGTCGTGGGAAACGCTCGAGCTGCGGCTCGAGCCGCGGTCGGGCTAGACCCCGGCCCGCCCGAGCGGGACGTCCGCGGTCGCCCGCTCCCCGAGCCACCCCTACCCCCCAGCTCCCCCGGCCTTCACCCCGGCCGCCCGCAGCGCGTGCAGACCCGCCAGCCCGGCCCAGGGCGCGTAGGGTGCGAACAGCTCCTGGACCTCGGCTTCGGTGGCCCGGGCCCAGGGATCCCCGCCGCTGCGCAGGCGGCCCACCAGCTTCAGGTAGGCCAGATCAGCCGCGGGCAGTTGGTCGAGCCGGCCCTGGCCGGTGAGCGCCAGCATCTGCAGCGTCCAGCGGCCGATTCCGCGGATCCGGGCCAGCCGCCCCCAGCCCGGCTCCGGCTCAGCCGCCTGCAGGTCCACGCGCCCCGCCGCGACCTCGCGGGCGGCGCGGACGAGCGCCACCGCGCGCCCCTCGCTGAGGTCCAGCGAGGTCAGCAGCGCCGGTGCCTGAGCGGCCAGCACCGCCGCGGGCGGGGCGTCGCGCAGGCCGCTGGCGGGGCAGCGGCGCCCGAGTCGCCAAACCAGCCGTCGCTGGATCGCCGCAGCGCGCTCAAACTCGATCAGCTGCTCGCAAATCGCCCACGCCAGGGCCTCGAACGGCTCGGGCTTGCCGGACACCCGCAGCCACGGATTCGCCCGCACCGAGGCGCCGATCAGCGGGTCGGAGTGAAACCGCTCGTAGAACGGACGTAGGTCCTGATCGACCCCCAGCGCCTGTCGCATCCGCTCGATCCCCCACTGCCCGAGCTCCGGGCTCGCCGCCTGGGCTCCGAACAGCACGCGGTCGGCGGAGGTCTGGGCGATCCGCACCAGCACCGGCTGCTCACCGGCGTGCAGGAGGCGGTGCAGGACGCCACGGCGCAGCCGCATCAGCCCGTCGAGGCCGCCTCGCCGCGGCAGGCGAAACATCCACGGCGGCCGCACCTCGACCCGCACCTCGCTCTGAAATCCGCCGCCGGCAGCCATGGGCGGGATACTGTCAACGCATGCGGACCTCCGTCGACGTGTTTGCCAAGGCCCGTGAGCACGAGCGGCTCGAGCAGCTGCGGGCTGCCCGGGAGCTCGATCTCCTCCCCTACTTCCGCGTGCTCGAGGGCCGCACGCTGCCCGAGGTGGAGATGGAGGGAGCGCGGCGGATCATGCTCGGCTCCAACAACTATCTCGGCCTGACCGGCGACCCCCGCGTCCGCCAGGCGGCGATCGAGGCGCTCGAGCGCTACGGAACCGGCCTCACCGGTTCACGGTTCCTGAACGGAACCACCGATCTTCACCTGGAGCTCGAGGAAGCCCTGGCCGAGTGGCTCGGCAGCGAGGCCGCGATCGTCTTCACGACCGGCCACCAGGCCAACCTCGGCGCCCTGGGGACGATTCTGGGCCCGGGCGACACGGTGATCGCGGACTCGGGCGATCACGCCTCGATCCTCGACGGGTGCCTGTTGTCGCGGGCCAAGCTTCGCGCCTTCCGCCACAACCGGCTCGATCGCCTTGAACGGACGCTCGAGAAGGCCACCGGGGACGGCGGCGGGGTGCTCGTGGTGGTCGACGGGGTGTTCTCGATGGAAGGCGACGTCGCGCCGCTGCCACAGATCAGCGACCTCTGTCAACGCTTCGGAGCTCGGCTGATGGTCGACGAAGCCCACGCGCTCGGTGTGCTCGGCGCCCGCGGCGCCGGCACCAGCGAACTGCTGGGGGTCGAGGACCGGGTCGATCTGCGGATGGCCACCTTCTCGAAGTCGCTGGCCTCGTGCGGCGGCGTGATCGCAGGGCCGGCCGACGTGATCGAGTTCCTGCGGATCCAGTCGCGCCCGTTCATGTTCACCGCCTCGGGCGTGCCGGCCGCCGTCGGAGCAGCGTTGGCGGCGGTGCGCATCTGCCGCTCGCCCGAGGGCCCGGAGCTGTTTGCTCGCGTGCTCGACAACGCGCGCTACCTGCACCGTGGCCTGACTGAGCTTGGCTTGCGCGTCGTCGACCCCACGCGCCTACCCGACGGCGGCGAGATCGTCACGCCGGTGGTGCCGGTCGTGGTCGGTGATGACTGGAAGGCGGCGCTGCTGTGGAAGTCCCTGTACGACGCGGGCGTCTACGTGAACGTCGCGCTGCATCCGGCGGTTCCCCCGTCCGGAGCGCTGCTGCGCACGAGCGTGATGGCCACCCATGACCCGGCGGTCCTCGACCGCGCGCTGTCTGCCTTCGGCCGCGTCAAACGGGAGTTCGAAGCCAAACACGGCCCGCTTCCGACCGCGGACTGACGGCCACCCGCCATCGCCGCCGGTGGGCGTCGCCGGCGCGTCGGCTTGTCCACTCCTGCACAAACGACTCGCCGCAGAAAAAACCCGCTCCGAGCGTTTCGAGATGCGGTTGTGAAGTTGCCGTTAACGCCTCGTTACCGTAGCTTCTCCGCAGTCCGGACGGGCGGTCACGAAGCGGCGGAGATTCTCCGGGGTGTGGGGCATCTGCGTGGCAGGGACCCGCAGGCCCGGCCGGGTCAGGAGAGAAGCATGCTGTTCGCCGGGGACGGCGCAGTTCGCGCTGCCCGCTCCGGAGCAATGTCAATTCGAGCGTCGGCTTCCAGGAACGGAAGCAGGGAGAGAAGTAGATGACGGAGACTGCCATCATGCCCCGCCAGCCCCAGCGACTACAGGCGTTGGAGCGAGCCAACGAGATCCGGCTCGCGCGGGCGGAGCTCAAGCGACTGATCGCCGATGGCGAGATTTCCGCGGCCGAGGTCATCCTGTCCCCGCCCACTGCCGCGTTGAGCTGGGCGGTTGGCGAGCTGCTGATGAGTCAGCGTCGCTGGGGGAGCACGCGGTGCCGGAAGTTCTTGCTGCGCATCCAGATAACTGAGAACAAGACGGTTGGCGCCCTGACCGAACGTCAGCGGCGATTGCTTGCGGATCAGCTGCGCTGCAGTGCCACCAGGCACGAGGCGCTCGAGCTGATCGGCGCTTAGCCCCCGGTGCATGGCCGAGAGGCGCGGACGGCGGCCGCGCTTCTCGGCCCCGCGGGGCCCCCGAAGCTGCCGCGTCCGCCGCTAGGTCTTGATGCCGATCGGCAACGGCTCCGCGCCGGCAAACAGGAAGAACCACAGCAGGAACGCCACGAGGGCGATCCCGGCGCTCGTGACCAGCACCGCCTCGAGCACGACGTGCCCGGGGTCGTCGCGGCCCCGGGCGCGCTGGTTGGCCCGGTAGACATCCGAGAGCTTCGAGAGCACGCCTGCCACCAGCACGATCGTCGCGACCGCGCCCACGAACGCCGCGCCGACCGCCGCGCCGATCGAAGCCCCCGCTCCCTCGATCTGGCTTCCGATCCAGAGCCACAGCAGCGGCGCGCCGATCCACATCACGAGGCTCCCGGTCAGCATGATCAGCACGACCAGCAGTGCCCCGAAGCCCGTCCTCAGCAGTTCACGCATGGGCGCGGCAGCGAACATCAATCCGCCTGAGGTGCGAGTTCAGCCGGGCCGGGGCGCGGGTCCCCGGCCCTGGGGTAACGGACAGCCAGAGGACAGCTTGACCTGCCACCAGCCCATCAGCATCCCGATCAGGCCCAGCCTCGGCCTGACCTGCCAGACGCCGCAGCCGGGCTCGCCGAGGTCGCGGCAGGACACGCGGGCGAAGCGGTGCTTGCCGGGTTCAAGCAGCATGCGCTCGAGCTGGAGCCGGTAGGCCGACTGCACCGCGGCTCGCTCGGAAATCGTCAGGCGCGCGGTGCGGAGTCTTTCGGCGAGGTCGTCTCGGACGCGTTCGAGCTCGCCCAGGTCGAGCAGCCGCGGGTCCTGGTGAGCCTGCGGCGCGGGCGGGTCGATCCCCCCGAGCGGGTAGGCGGTGACGAACGCGTCCGCCAGCTCGCCCTCGAGCCGAGCGATCTGCGTGCGCAGCGCGCGGCGCGCGGCGCGTTCGTCGCGCTCCAGCGTGCGAGGCGCCGTAAGCACCCGCGACTCCCTTGTCTCCTGTTCTAGGAGCTCCACTGCACAGCCTCCTGAGCCGAATAAAGCTTACCAACGGCGTACCCCACCCCGCGGGAGCCTACACCAGGCGCAGCACCTCGCCGCAGGTCCATAGCGCCTCCTCGACATGGATCTCTGGCACGCCCTCGACGCGAACCGCAAACAGGACCACGCGGGTGCTGCGGGCATCGGCCGCATGACCCGGAGCGATCGCCCCGAACAGCAGGGCGTGCACGCCGGCTGCATCGGCCACCGCCAGTCGCCCGCCGGGCAGCCGCTGGGAGAGGCTGCCGAACCGTTCTCCGTCCGTGGTCGTACGGATGCCGAGGCCACCGGGCCCCACGAGGTCCGCCTTGAGCGCCCAGACCGGCACGCCCGTTTCCACCAGGGAGATCAGCCGGGCGTCGGATAGCAGGTCGCTCGAGCGATAGCCACCGTGGAGCAGGCGGGCGACGGCCGCCTCCTCGACGGGCACGCGCGTCGCATCGGGGTCGAGCCCGATCTGGCGGAAGAACACGCGGTAGGCGCGGGGAATCGGCTGAGTCCGCATCGCCACGACGCTCGCGCCGTGGACCCGGTCCGACAGCGCCCTGAGCCGCCGCCTCACCGCGAGCGGGCTGGCCTGCGGGCGGAGCTCAACCGACGTCCAAGCCAGCGCGAGATTCGGGAACTCCGCACGCACGCGCGGCTCGACGAACCCGGCCGCGGCGGCAAGCTCGTGGTCCCCGTCCATCGCTCAGCCGTCGATCAGCGCCCGGACCTGCGCCGCCAGCGTCTGCGCCGATGCCCAGTGCTCGCCGATCAGCCGCCTGAAGACCGTCCCTCCTCGCCGGGCCAGCTCGACGATCGGACACACCTCGATCCCGTAGGCCGCGCCGACGCGCCCATCAAGGTCGTAGGCAACCGGCACCGTCCAGTGGTGGGTCCGTACCGCCCGCCGGGCGTCCGCGTGAGCGGCGTGCACGGCCACGGCGGCGAAGTTCACCTCACCGGCTCGAAACTGCCGCGAGACCGACTGAAGGGCCGTCACCTGTGACTCGCAGCCTGTCGAGGAGGTGACGAAGAAGGCCAGGACGAGGGGCGCGCGCTTTACCAGCAGGCAGATGTTGAGCGCGCGCGGGTCATGCTGGGCGAGCGTGCAGTGCGGATGCAGGTTGGCGGCACCGTCGAGGTTCGAAGCCGCCAGCGGCGCGGCGAATACCGGCAACGCGCGTCCCGCGGGAACCCCGGCGGTGCCCTGACCGCGGCTGAGCAGGAACGACACCGAAACCATGATCACGAGCAGCAGACCGAAGAACCCGATGATCCGCTGATAGCGGCGCGTGTCCACGAGCTGCGGGGGCGGGTGACGCGAACGGGTGCGGGCGGCCGCCGCCGCCCGATCCGGATCCAGCCGGCGCCGGCGCGGCGGCCCGGCCGGCACCCCGGTGCTGGGATCGCCGGACCCGCGGTCTTCGCTCACGCCACTCGAGCCCGCCCGCGCAGCCGCGGCAGGCTCCCGCTCCAGCGCCCCGCGAACTGGCCGAGCCGACCCGCCAGCGCCCCGCGCTCGGACAGGGTGAGCACGGCCGGGAGCATGAACAGGACCCCTCCGAGCGATACCGACAGGTCGACGAGCGTGACCAGCCCGAACTCGCGGAGCATCGTGATGTTCGAGACGATCAGCACGGCAAAGCCGGTGATCGCGGTGACTCCCGAGGCGACCACCGCGGCGCCCGTCGAGCGGTAGGTGCGGGCGAGCGCCGCCGGCGGATCGTGCCCGGCCCGGCGCTCCTGGCGGAAGCGCTCGGAAAGCAGCACGCTGAACTCGGTGGAGACGGCGATCACCAGCGTCCCCATGGCGGCCGACATCGGGTTCAGCGGAATCCCGATCAGGAACAGGATGAGGGCCGACCACCCCGTGGCGAACGCGATCGGCACCAGCGGCACCAGGGCCCGGCCGACCGCGCGGAAGACCGCGAGGAGCACCGCGCCGACCGCGAGCAGTCCGATCAGCAGCGTCAGCAGCCGCCGCCCGGAGGAGGACAACTCTGCGTTCGCCTGGGCCGCGAGCACCGGCAGCCCGGCCAGCTGGGCTTCGATCCCGGAGGGTGGATGCAGCTGGGCTCGCATGTAGTCGATCACCCGCTGTTGGCGCGCCAGCGGCATCAGCCGGATGCCGAAGGCAAGCGTGGCCTCGCTGTGGTTGCGGGTGATCACCGCCTGCGAGAAGTACTGCGGCACGGCGTCGAGCAGGCCGTTGATCTGCGCGCTGGTGAGCCCCGCACTGCATGCTCCGGCGGTCTGCGATCCGGAGCAGAACAGATCGGGCAGCGACAGCGCCGGGCACAGCGTGGCGTGCGAGCAGCCCTTGGTTTCGAGATACCCGTAGTGGCCCAGCAGCCGGTCCTCATAGCTGAGCATCCAGCCGATCGTCCGCGGCGTGGCGACGTTGTGGGAGTGGACCACGACGTCGATCTCACCCGAGACACCGGTCACCTTCTCGAGCGTATGCAGGTCGCGGAGCTCCGGCATGCTCGAGGGGACGAGCTTGGTCACGTCGGACTGAACCTTGGTCTGCGTATCCGCCGCCCACCCTAGGGCAGCCAGCACGCCGGCGATCGCCAGCACCCGTCCCGGCCGCGCGACGGCGAACGACACCCCCGCGCGCGCCACCGCCGGCATCCGGCGCGCGGAGCCGGCCACTCGCAGACCCGGGGCAGCGAGCCGGCGACCCAGCGCCTGGCCGAATTCGCGAATGATCTCGCCGGCTCCCACCACCGATGCCCACAGCACGTTCGCGCGGAGCGCGCCCCGCACGCGGATCACCGATCGCGGCAGGCTGGGCGCGCGGCCCTCGCCCAGCGCCAGCGCCGCCGCGCCGGCGGTCAGGCTGCACAGGAAGGCGACCGCGATCCCCACCACGAGCAGCACGCCGAAGCCGCGGACCATCGGCACCGGCGAGAGCTGGAGGACGAGAAACCCGGTGGCGGTGGCGAGCGCGGCGGTGGCGATCGCTGGGACGCCCGCCCTGGCGGCGCGGGCGATCGCGCGAGGCGCCGGCAGGCGCGACGCGGCGCCGGCCTCCGCGACCCGGGACTGGAACTGAATCTCGTAGTCCACGGCGAGCCCGATCAGGATCGGCAGCACGGCGAGCGAGGCCATCGTCAGCGAGCCGCCGAACAGCGACACCAGCCCAAAGGTGATGGCACACGCACACACGGCGATCGCCAGCGGCAGCAGCCGCAGCCGGCTGCGAAACACGGCGAGCAGCGCGACCGCCATCACCGCCAGCGCGACCACGAGCAGCAGCACGATCGACCCGGTGATGTCAGAGGCCAGGCCGTCAAGCACCACCGGAACGCCGCTGACCGTGTACGTCCCGCCGTAGGAGAGATGGAAGATCGGCATCCTCACCGCCTGGCGGATCCAGTCGATCGCGCTTGCCTGCTGCGCGCTGTTCAGCGACGGGCGCAGTCGCACCTGGATCAGCGCCGAGTCCGTCGTCGGGAACAGGTAGCTGAAGCGGGCCTTCGGCTGGTTGACTCCCCGCAGCGGGTCGAACACCACCTGGCGGATGAACTGCACGTCGTCGATCCGCACCGGTCCCGTCAGGCCGGACTGGAGGGCAAGCTGTTCCAGCTGCTGCACCTGCTGCGCGTAGGCGAGCTGGCCGGCCGCGCTGGCGGCGGCCAGCGCCTGCCTGCGGCCCAGATGCCGCGCCAGCGCCAGCTGATAGGCGGCCTGCTCGTCCCGGCGCACCGACTGGCTCAGCCCGGACAGCAGCGCCGTCTCCTGCTGGTTGACCGCGGCGACCGCCCGGTTCAGGAACGTCCCCGGCCCGTACACGACCTCGGTGTCGCCGGATTTTCTGATCCGCCCGCAGGGGCTGCGCCATCCGCCGTAGGGACGCTGGTTGGCCGCCGCTGTCGTGAACGCGCCCAGGGTTTGGTTGGCGACGACCGTCTGGCCGGCCAGGCAGGCCTCGAGCTCAGAGACGACCGCCAGGTCCTTGGTCTCCACGAGATCGGTGAGCGGCTCGCGGACCAGGATCACCACGGGATCGCCACCGAAGTGCTGGTGGTCATCCGCGGTCGCGCGGGCGCTCGGAGCGGAGCCGCTGACGAATGTGTCGGCCCCGGCACTGGTCTGCATCCCCAGGGCGAGCACGACGCCCACCAGGGCGAGCGCGAACACCACACCGGCGGTGAGCAACGGCCGCCTGGCTGCGGCACCCGCCAGCCCCTCAAACCGCGCCTTCATGATCAGCTCAGGCTAACGAGGATGGCGGGGGGCCGCGCCGACCGGGGAGACCGTCCTCGTCCTCAGCCGCGATAGGCGACCAGGCGGGTGGCGATCGTGGGCGCCGCCGGGCGCGGCCAGACCGTCCTGACGGTGTACACCCGCGCGCACCCGAAGCGGTGAACGGATTCGATGATCGGGGCGAGCAAGCGGCTCAGGCTCCTATGCGACCAGCACTCGTCGACGACGTAGCGGGCGCCGGTGCTGAGCACGAACGCCTGCGCCTTGGCGGGGCTCAGCCACCTCAGCAGCAAGAATTCGCTCAGCAGATTGCGCTCGACGAAGCCCGGCTGCGACCAGAACGGGTTGCCGACGTACGTCCGCCGGCCGGTCTGCGCCGGAACCAGCTCGCCGATGTGGAAGTCGGCCAGCACAGCGCCCGAGCCACGCTGCCGGGCCAGATAGTCAAGCGCGCGCGCGTCGGCCGTACCTACGAAGTTCGCCTGCCGGGGCCCCGGCAGGACGAAGCGCGCGGCGTGAGTGAATTGGTCAACGGCGGCCGGGACGGTCAGCGCCAGCACCGCCAGCGCCGCCAGCCCCGCGCGCGGCGCTCCACTCGGCCACGGGATGTTCCTGGCTCCCTGCACGGCGAGCACCGCGAGCGGGATGCTGATCCCGAGATACGCGTGCCAGGGTCCGCTGCCCAGGCCGTGTTCGTCGAGCACGAATGCCGCGGTCGCGGCGAGCGGCCAGACCCGCAGCGCCACGTCGGGGTAGCTGGCAGGTCGCTGCGCGTAGGCCAGCAACGCCGGCAGCTCGAGCGGCGCCAGCTTGACCAGCAGCGGCCACAGCGGGTAGCCGCGGCTTCCGGCGAGCTGCGCCTGATGCCAGGACGGGTCGGCGCGGCTGAGGACGGCGTAGTAGGCCACGGGCAGCGCGATTGCCCCGAGCAGGGCGACGAGTGATCCGGGGCGCGGGCGATGACCGAGGGACCAGGACACGCCTTCGGACACGACCAGGATCAGCAGCAGCACCTCCCCCTGCCACGGATGCAGCCAGCTGGCCAGCGCCCCGAGTCCGGCAGCCGCAAGTGGCAGTCCGCCGGCGGCGCGCGCGCGATCGTAGGCCAGGAGCGCTCCGAGCGCGGCCGCCAGCCCCACCAGCGCGAACGGATACCCCCACGTCCAGAACGGCAGCCAGAAGTCGACGAACATCCCGACCCCGCCCCGAACAGCGCCACCGCGAGCGCCGCCCGCCGTGCCCCCCGCCCCGGCACCGTCCGGTGCACGAGCGCGCCTACGGCGATCAGCAGCGCGCCGATGGCCACCGGCTGCCAGACCAGGAGCGCCAGCCACGGCGCCATCCCGAGCGCCACCAGCCCGCCGGAGATCGCGACCATCGGCTGCAGGTAGTCGCCAGGCGTCGGCCCGATCACGTACAGGTTTGAGACCAGCAGGTGCCTGGAGGCGTCGCGGATCCAGGCCACGTACTGGAGCTGGTCCTCGGTGTAGAGGCCGTCGGTCCCCGTCCACAGCCCGCGGTCCACAGCCACCTGATAGAGGTCGACCGCCAGCACCCAGCCGGCCACCAGCACGAACACCGTGGCCACCAGGAGCTCGACCGGGTCGAGCCGCCGTGGCGGTCGCTTGATCATGGGCGGGCGAAGCAGCACTCCTCCGCCAGGCGTGGCTACCGCGTTCATCGATCACCCGGGATCACTCAACGAACGTTGAGCTTCAGTGTCCCGGCCGCGGTGAGGCGATGGGTTAGGGCACGGTTAGGTTCAAACGCGCCGCGCTAAAGCGGCGAGCCCGGCTAATCCATCGACAGCGGTCCTTCCGATTCCCCGGAGAGGAACTGCCGGATGAACGGGTTCTCGGAATTCAGCATGTCCTCGGAGGGACCGGCTTCGACGATCCGTCCCTTCCATAGGACGTTGATGTAGTCGGCCACGCGACGGGCGGTGAGAATGTCGTGCGTGATTACGCAGTAGGTCGGCAGGTGCGGCTTCTGCTTCTTCTTCGCGTCCTCCATCGCCTCGCGGTGGATCTCGAGGATCAGCTCGCCGAGGAGCGCCGTACGGACGGGATCCAGGCCGGAGTCAGGCTCGTCGAACAGCACGATGTCGGGCTCGAGCACCAGAGCGCGGGCAAACCCGGCGCGCTTGCGCATCCCGCCTGAGAGCTCGTTGGGCATCTTCTCCCGAGCGCTGGCCAGCCCCACCTCCCCGAGCCGCCGCATCACGATCTCCTCGATCTCATCCTCGCCCTTCTCGGTGTGCTGACGCAGCGGGAACGCGACGTTGTCAAACAGGTTCATCGAGCCGAACAGCGCGCCGTCCTGGAACAGCAGCCCGAACTTCTTGCGCATCTCGAACAGATCGTCGTCCTCCATCGCCGGCACCGACTCGCCGTGCACCAGCACGTCGCCCTGGTCGGGGTACAGAAGCCCGACCATGTGCTTGATGCACACCGACTTGCCGGTTCCCGAAGGGCCGAGGATCATCGAGACCATCCCTTCGGGCAGGCCCATGTTCAGCCCGGACAGGATGCGAGCGCGGCCGAAGGACTTGTAGACGTCGATGAACTCCACCGCGTCCGGCCGGCCCGAGGGATACACGCGGTAGGTGTGCCACTTGTACTCGTCCTCGCTGGAACCCGGAGGCGGTGCCGGGCGTGGGGGCTGCTCATCGACCACCGAGACGCGTGAGGAGGAGTCCGCCCCCGACTCGTTCGATTCAGTCCCCTGCCCCTCGTCGTGCCGAGCCGTGGGCGCCTCGGCGCCGTCAGGTTGAGCCCTGGAGCCCCCCTCGTCGTGCTGAGCCGTGGGCGCCTCGGTCGCCGCGCCCGGCTCCTGCTCGTGCTGCTGCTCCTCGTCGTTCATTGCCTCATCCTCCGATCGGGGCTCTCGGATTGGCACCCCAGAACAGCTGCGTTCCGAGCATTGATATGAGATGCACACCGACGATGTTCAGGACCATCGATTTTGCCGTGGCGGTTCCCACCCCCACCGGGCCACCCCCGGCGTTGTAGCCGTAGTAGCACCCGACGAGCACGATCAGGGTCGCCTCGAACATCGCCTTGATCAAGCTGAATAAGAGATCGGGCGGGTTCTGGAACATCCAGAAGATCAGGAAGAAGCCGCCCGAGGAGACATCTCCGATCTGCTCCACCACCGCCAGCCAGCTGGCGAAGAAACCGGCGCCGATGGCGGCCAGGTACATGAACGGCAAGACCATCCAGGCGCCGAGAAGTCTCGTCGCGCACAGGAACGTCATGCCGCTGATCCCCATCACCTCCAGGGCGTCGATCTCGTCGGAGATCCGCATCGATCCGAGCTCGGCGACGATTCCCGTGCCGACCTTGGCCGACATCATGTAGCCGAAGGCCAGGGGCACGATTTCACGCAGATCGCACCAGGCGGCAAACACGCCTGAGTAGGCGGGAGCGCCAACCGAGCGGTTGAAGTACGCGCCCTCGGTCCCGCATTCCAGTCCGCTGATGAACACCAGTCCCCAGATCACCAGCGTCGACCCGACGATCAGGATGCCCGCCTGGCGCAGGGCCTCGCCGAAGAACTTGAAGACCCGAAGCCCCCAGACCTCGGCCACGATCTGGCCGGTGAACTTGACCAGGTCCCCAAAGGTCTCGAGCCACCCCCTGGGGATTGTCGCCAGCTCGCCCATCTACTTTGGGATAGTCGTGATCTCGGGGTGGGTGGCCAGCAGCGTGGAGGTGAACGCGTAGTTGAAGGCGAAGATCCCGTTGAAGGCGATCACCACCGCCTCGTTGACGGCGCGCCCCACACCCTCGGCCCCACCTGAGGCGGTCATGCCCTTGTAGCAGCAGACGATCGCGATGATCGCGCCGAACATCGTCGTCTTGAGCACCGAACCCCACAGGTCGGTGGTCGACGTGTTGTTGAAGAACGTGGCCCAGAACGGGCCGAGCGGCGCATGGTTGACCAGCGTCGCCAGCACGCCTCCGAAGATGCCGAACAGCAGCGCGTAGATGTCGAACAGGCCGGTCACGATCATCAGAGCGAGAAACCGCGGAACGACCAGGTTCTTGATCGGGTCGACCCCGAGCACCTGCAGCGCGTCCAGCTCCTCACGGATCTTGCGCGCGCCGAGGTCGGCGGTGATCGCGGTTCCGGCGACCCCGGCCAGCACCACCGCGGTCACGAACGGCGCGAACTCGCGGATCGAGGCCAGCACGAAGAAGCCGCCGAGCCGGTCGAGTGCCCCGAACAGCACCAGGAAGTCGGCCGCCTGCAGTCCCGGCGCCTCGTAGCCGAAGGCGACGGTCGAGATCAGCAGCGGGAACCAGCACAGCTTCAGCGCGAACATGAACTGCCCGACGAACTCCGCGCCGTAGGGATACGGCGGCCGCACGGCAGCCACGATCGTCTTGCCGGTGAGGATCACCATGTTGCCGACCTCTTCGAGCAGCGACTTGGTCGGCAAGAACGCTCGCTCGGTGACTGCGCGGATCAACTGGTTTCGTCCTCCCTCAAAGCTGGAGCGCCACCCGCGCGGCCTCATCCACCCATCGGAGCGGCACCGCCCGCGCAGCGAGACCAAAGCCTATTGGAAGCTTTTGGGAAAACACAACTTTGAACCGACGCGCACGCGGCCCCTCCAGGCGCGGCGAACCGGCGTCCGGCGGCCCGGTCAGGTGGTATGTTCGCCCAGCCCATGAGGAGAGGCGCAGCCAGCATGATCATGGCCGCGGCGGCGGTCCTGGCGCTGACGGGGTGCGGAAGCGGCCAGCGGCAGGACGCCGGCGCGCCCAGCGGGAACTTCCCGGTGCAGGTCACGACGGCCAGCTTCCCGGCCTCGCAGCGATTGTCCGAGCACACGCACCTCGTGCTCTCGATCCACAACGCCGGGAGCAAGCCGATCCCGGACCTCACGGTCACCATCTGCAACGTGACCTGTCGCTACCCGGCCCCGGTCGGCGAGGGCACGAGCGTCGCCGCCTTCGCGCAGTACCTCAACATGCCGGGGGTGGCGTGGCATTCGCGGCCGGTGTGGGTCGTGGACCAGCCGCCCGGCGGCGGGGGCTACAGCGCGCAGCAGGGCGGCGAGGGCGCCGGCGCGACCGCCGAAGCCAACTCCTGGCAGCGCGGCAGCCCGCTGGCTCCCGGCGCCACCGCCACCTTTGACTGGGCGCTCACCGCGGTGGCCCCGGGCAGCTTCGTCGTCGCCTGGGAGGTCGCCGCCGCCCAGTACGGCAAGGCCAGGGCGATCGTCGCGAGTGGGTCAGGTCCCTGCGGAAAGACCCCGTGCGGGACGTTCCCGGTGACGATCGCCAACGCTCCCGCCCAGTCCTACGTCAACGACAACGGGCAGGTCGTTCCGGCGCAGTAGCGGGTCGCGCGGCGGCCGCCTGCAGCGCCGCGCGCCGGCCGCCTGCAACGCCGCGCGCGCCGGCGGCCTGCAGCGCAACTTGTAAACGCACGCGGGGTTGTCCTCTACGGTGACCGCGTGAGGATAGATTCACGCGCGGGGCGTGGCTTTCCGGGCTGGGGAGCAGCTCGTCTGCGCTGGTTGTCGGTCGTTTGTCTCGCGACGCTGGCCGGGACGTTGCCGGTCGCTGCGCATGCCGCCTCGGGCGGTGCCGGGATGTCGAGCCCGGTCCCCGGCGCGGGCTCCCGCTCGCACCGTTCGGCTCGGACCTCCGTGCGCCGGCGCGCGCCCCAGCCTCCGGCGTCGCC
>DAIQND010000029.1:0-17496 GCA_036788555.1 Solirubrobacteraceae bacterium
ACGGGCAGGCGACCTCGCAGTAGCCGCAGAAGATGCAGCGGCTCAGGTTGATCTCATACACCGCGGCGTAGCGCTCGCCGGCCGAGACGCGGTTCTCCGGGGTGTTCTCGGCCGCCACCACGCGGATGCAGTCCGCGGGGCAGGCGGCAGCGCACAGGGAGCAGCCGACGCACTTCTCAAGGCCGGTGTCCTCGAAGCGGTGGAGCTTGTGGCGGCCGCGAAAGCGCGGGTAGACCGGCGTCTTCTCCTCCGGGTACTGGATCGTCACGGGGCCCTCGACGATCCGCGCGAAGGTCGTCTTCAGGCCGCGCAGGGTTTCGCCGAACGCGCGAAACGTGCTGGCGGCGGCACTCGGCGAGGGCTCGCGCACCACCTCGATCACGTCGCTGCCGGGGTCGTAGGGGGTCACTAGACGCTCACCACGATCGCCGTGACCAGCAGGTTGGCCGTCGCCAGGGGCAGCAGGATCTTCCAGCCGAAGGACATCAGCTGGTCGTAGCGCAGGCGCGGCAGCGTCGCCCGGACCCAGATGAAGAAGGTGAACACGAGGAACATCTTCACGATCACGACGATCGGGTCGACCCAGCCCGGGACGTGCGGGTTGCCGGGGATCAGCCAGCCGCCCAGGAACACCGTGGTGGCGATCGCGGCGACGACGATCATGTTCGCGTACTCGGCGAACATGTAGGCCACCCAGCCGGTTCCGCCGTATTCGGTGAAGTAGCCCTGGACGAGCTCGGCGTCGGCTTCCATCAGGTCAAACGGCGCCCGGTTGGTCTCGGCAAACGAGGCGACGATGAAGATCAGGAAGCCGACCATCTGGGGGATCACGTACCACAGTCCCACCTCGCCGCGAACGATTCCGGTCAGGCTCAGGGTCTGGGCCTGGATCACGACGCCGACCAGCGCCAGCCCCTGGGAGACCTCGTAGGAGATGAGCTGGGCGGCGCCGCGCATCGCGCCGAGGAACGAGTACTTCGAGCCGCTGGCCCAGCCGCCGAGCATCACGCCGTAGAAGGCGACCCCGGCGAACGCGAACACGTACAGGAAGCCGACCGAGACGTCGATCCCGTACAGCCCGACCGGTCGCCCGAAGATCCGCTGGACGTTGCCGAACGGGATGATCGCCAGCGCCGAGACCGCGGTGAGGATCGAGATCATCGGCGCCACGCGGAACAGAAAGCCGACGCTGGTCGATGGACGGAAGGGCTCCTTGGTGGCGAACTTGACGATCTCGGCCAGCGGCTGGAGCAGTCCGAACAGGCCGACGCGGTTGGGTCCGTAGCGGCCCTGGAAGCGCCCGAGCAGCTTGCGCTCGTAGACGATCAGGATCGGCAGGACGGCGAACACGCCGGCGAAGATGACCAGCGCCTTGACGATCTGGACCCACCAGACCTCGTAGAAGTAGACGTTGGCGAGGAGCCTCACCGGTACTTGCGCACCTCGACCTCGGGCTCGGTCAGCGCGTTGGCGGAGTCGGCCTCGATGCCCGTCGCCAGGAAGACCGTCCCCTCCGGAACGCCGCTGCGGATCGCGGCGATCGCCTCCAGCCGGGTTCCGTTCTGGGCGACCTCGAGCTTGTCGCCGCTGACGATGCCGAGGCGGCGGCCGTCCTCGGGTGAGAGCTCGGCCTGCTGGCGGGCGATCGTGAACTGAAGCGAGGGGGAGATCTCGACCTCGGGCGCCGCCCAGATCGGCTTGTAGGTGCCGAGGCGCAGCGCGCCGTTCCGGGTGTCGCCGGCGGGATGGTGGGCGATTTCTTTCGCCAGGCGAAAGTTTTCTCCCAAGCTGTCGGCGGGGAACGCCGACGCCGGCTCGCGCTCTGGCCAGCGGACGCCGCGGCCGCCGATGTCCTCGAGCGTGAGGCCGGCGTAGAACGGGACGGCTTCGACCAGCTGCCGGAAGGCCATGCCGGCGGTCAGCACGCCCAGATCAAGCCCGCAGCGCTTGGCGATCTCCGCGATCGCCCACCAGCCGGGGCGCACCTGGCCGGGGTGGGCGACCGCGGTGCGCAGCCGCTGAAGCCGGCCGTCGGGGTGCACGACCGTGCCCTCCTTCTCGGCGTAGGAGTCGGCGGGGAAGACGACGTTGGCGTGCTCGGCGAGGCCCTGCGTCAGCACCGAGGCGTGGGCGACGACCAGGCCGGCCTCCCCGAGCGCTCGCTCCCACAGCAGCCGGTCGGCCCGGTCACGCAGGGGGTCGCTCTCGAACAGGTAGAGCGCGGTGATCTCGCCCTCGGCGGCAGCGCGGGCGATGTCAGCGGCGGGGCGGCCGGCGGGGGCCTCGCCGGGCGCCGCGTATCCCGGGCCGGAGCCCGGCAGCACGCCGGCCTCGCGCAGCCCGCGGCCGTTGGCGGCGGCTGGGATCTCGAGCAGCCCCGCGCCGTCGCGACCGACGATGCCGAGCTGCTCGGCCAGCGCCGGCAAGAGCGCCGCGGCCGGGCCGATGCGCTCGCCCCACACGATCACGATGTCCTCGCCGCCTTCGCGCAGGAGCGCCGCGAGGCCGCGCGTGTGCTGTGGGGCGTCCTCGCCGCGCAGGGCGCCGGCGAGCGCGGCCAGGAACGCGGCCTCGCCCCCGGGGGGGTAGCGGATCACCTGCTTGGCCGTCGCGTCGAGCGCGCTCGGGCGCGGCGTGGCCACCACCAGCTGGACGCCGCGGCGGCGGACGCCCTTGCGGATCCACAGGTCGAGGATCGGCATGTCGTCGAGCGGCTCGCAGCCGAACACGAGCACCGTGTGGGCGAATTCGAGGTCGGGCACGGTGGCCTGAAGCGACGGCGCCGCGAGGCCGCGGGTGAGCTCGACCGCGGGGGCCCCGTCGGCCCGGCAGTCGAGGTCAGCCGAGCCGAGTCCCTCGCGCAGCAGCCGGCCGATCAGAAAGCCCTCCTCGTTGGTGGCCTGGCCACCGACCAGCGCGCCGACCCGGCCCTGGTGTTTGGCCAGGCCGGCGGCGGTCTGGAGCGCGCGCTCCCAGGAGACCTCGCGCAGGCGCCCGCCGTCGCGCACCAGCGGCGCGGTGATCCGCTCGTCGACGTGGATCGCCTGGTAGGCGAAGCGCCCCTTGTCGCACAGCCATCCGTCATCCACTCCGGGGTGACCGGGATCGCGCGCGAGCACGCGCATCACCTTCTCGTCACGCACCGTGAACTCGACGTTGCACTGCGCGGGGCACAGCATGCAGATCCCGCCCGCGTTCTCGATATCCCACGGTCGAGCCCGGAACCGGTAGGGCTTGGAGGTGAGCGCGCCCACGGGGCAGAGCTCGATGATGTTGCCGCTGAACGGCGCCACGTACGGGTGCCCGTCGTGGGTTGATACGAACGTGTCGGCGCCGCGCTCGGCGAAGATCAGCTGGTAGTCCTCGGCGATCTCCTGGGAGAAGCGCACGCAGCGGTAGCAGAGGATGCAGCGCTCGCGATCGATCGCGATCACCGGGGAGAGCGACAGCGGCTTGACGAAGTGGCGCTTGGGCTCGATGAAGCGGCTGCGCCCCAGTCCCCAGCCGAAGGTGATGTCCTGAAGCGGGCACTCGCCGCCCTTGTCGCAAACGGGGCAGTCGAGCGGGTGGTTGACAAGCAGGAACTCCACGACCGAGTTCTGGGCGTGCCTGACCCGCTCGGTCTGGGTGTGGACGACCATCCCGTCCTTGACCGGGGTCGAGCAGGAGGTCTGCAGCTTGGGGATCCCCTCGATCTCGACCAGGCACATCCGGCAGGCGCCGACCGGCTGGCCGAGCTTGGGCTGATAGCAGAAGTAGGGGATCTCGACGTCGCCCTGCTTGGCGGCGTCGACCAGCATCGCCCCCTCCGCGGCCTGCACCTCGCGGCCGTCAATCGTCAGCTGGATCGTCTTCTGCGGCGGTCTCGGCATGTCGGTCTCTAGTGGGCGCTGTGTACCGGATACGGGCCGGCTTCCGCGTCGGCGACGCCGAGCGGGATCACGTCGTGGAGCTCGGCGGCCTCGGCCCGCTGGCGCGCGGCCTCGATCTCGGCCTCGAGCTCGGGCCGGAACTTCTCGATCATCGAGCCGATCGGCATCGCCATCGCGTCGCCGAGCACGCACAGGCAGTTGCCGATGATCTGCTCCTGCACCGAGGCCATGATGTCGAGGTCCATGGGAGTGGCCTCGCCGGACTCGATCCGCCGGAGCATCTTCACGGTCCAGTTGGTCCCCTCGCGGCAGGGGACGCACTTGCCGCACGATTCGTGGGCGTAGAACTTCGCCACCTTCATCGCGACCTCGAGCACCGAGTGCGAGTCGTCCACCACGATGATCGCGCCCGAGCCGAGCATCGTCCCGGCCTTGGCCATCGAGTCGAAGTCGTAGGGGATGTCGAGGTCATCCTTCGTCAGCACGGGCGAGCTCGACCCGCCGGGGAACCAGAACTTCACCTCCCGGCCTTCCGGCGGACCGCCGGCCAGCTCGTAGATCAGATGGCGCGACGGGACGCCCAGCTCGACCTCGTAGTTGCCGGGTCGCTGCACGTCGCCGGACACCGACACCACCTTGGTCCCGGTGGAGGTCTCGGTGCCGAGCTTGGCGTATTGCTCACCACCCATCCGGATGATGTGGGGCACCGTCGACAGGGTCTCGACGTTGTTGATCAGCGTCGGCCCCTGATAGAGGCCCTCGATCGCGGGGAACGGCGGCTTCAGGCGGGGATTGCCGCGCTTGCCCTCAAGCGAGTCCAGCAGGCCGGTTTCCTCGCCGCAGATGTAGGCGCCGGCGCCGCGGTGCAACACCAGGCTGACCGAGTGCTCGGAGCCGAGGATTCGCTCACCGAGGTACCCGGCGTCCGCCGCCTCGGCGATCGCCGCCTCGAGAATGTCGGCCTGCTGCGCGTACTCGCCGCGGATGTAGACGAACGTGCGATCGATCTCGGCCGCCCACGAGGCGATGATGATCCCCTCGATCAGCTGGTGGGGGTTCTTCTGGATCAGCTCGCGGTCCTTGAACGTCCCCGGCTCCGACTCGTCGGCATTGCACACCAGGTACTTGGCCATCTCCCCGTGGGGCAGGAAGCCGGCCTTCTGGCCCATCCGGAAGCCGGCGCCGCCGCGGCCCCGCAGCCCGGAGTCGCTGATGTTCTGGAGCACCTCGTCGGGACTCATGGCGAGCGCCTTGCGCAGCGACTGGTAGCCGCCGCGGCGCTCGTAGACCTCGAGCGTGTTCAGCCCCGGCTCGTCGATCCGGTCGAATAGAAGCTTCATTGCTCGGCGGCCTCGTTCTCGGTCAGCTCGATCGCCGCGGTCGGGCCCGGACGGTCGACGCCGGCGTCCTCGGGCGTGATCCCCGCGGTGTCGGCGCGCGCGACGTCCTGCGGGGGTCCGAACTCGTCCGCGCTCTCGGTCACCTCGGGGTCGGCGCACTTGCGGTAGCGCAGCTGTTTGGCCTGGAGCACGGGCCGTCCGGCCCGCAGGTCCTCGACGATCTGCTTGGCGTCATCCGGAGTGAGCGGGCCGATGTACTCGCCGTCGACCGAGGCCATCGGCGCGATGTCGCAAGCCCCCAGGCACTCGAACCCGCGCACGTGGACCTCGCCGTCGGTCAGCGCGGCGGCGCCCACCATCGCGTCGAGCAACGCATCGGCGCCGCGCAGCGAGCAGGAGATGTTGGTGCACACGTACACGTCGTGGTGGCCGGTTTTCTCGGGAAGGGTTTCGAGCATGTCGTAGAAGGTGGCGACCGAGCTCAGATAGGCGGGGGTGACCTGCATGACCGTCGCCACCTGATCGATCGCCTCCGGTGAGCACCACCCGTGCAGCTGCTGGGCGGCGTGGAGCGCCGGGATCACGGCCGAACGGCGGTCAGGGTACTTGGCCATCGCGGCTTCGATCCGCTCGCGCAGCTCGTCGGGGACGGGAGTCGAGGGATCGGGGATGACGGCGGGATCCTTGGTGAGGTCGACCGCCTCGTCCCATCCCGGCACCCGTGAGCCGTGGCCGAAGCGGGGAACCGGGGCCGTCGTGCGACGCCGGTCGGGGGGCCCGTCGCGGCCCTGCGAGCTCGCCGCATCGAGTCTCGGATCGCCGGAGCGGATGCTCATCGATCGATTCCCCCGAGGATCGGGTCGAGCATGGCCAGCGTCGCGATCAGGTCGGCGATGTAGCCGTCGCGGACCATGTGTGGCAGGGCCTGGAGGTTGACGAAGCTGGGGTCGCGCATGTGCACCCGGGCCGGCTTGGCCGAGCCGTCCGCCCGGACGAAGCAGCCGTACTCGCCGCGCGGCCCCTCGATCGGGTAGTAGGCCTCCCCCGGGGGCACCCGGAAGCCCTCGGTGACCAGCTTGAAGTGGTGGATCAGCGCCTCCATGCTGGTCGCCAGCTCATGGCGCGGGGGCAGCGCGACCTTGCGGTCGGTGGTGATGAACGGCCCCTCGGGCAGCCCGTCCAGCGCCTGCTCGATGATCTTCACCGACTCATACAGCTCGGCGTGACGGACCCGGTAGCGGTCGTAGTTGTCGCCCACCGTGCCCACCGGGATCTTGAAGTCGAAGTGGTCATAGCTCGAGTAGGGGTGCGCCTTGCGCAGGTCCCAGGGGTTGCCGGTGGCGCGCAGCAGCGGCCCGGTGACGCCGAGCTTCAGCATCGTCTCCTCCTCGACGATCCCCGTGCCGCGCAGGCGCTCGAGCACGATCTGGTTCTTGGAGAGCAGATCGGCGTACTGGTCGGCGCGGCCGGGCATCTCCTTGAGGAACTTGCGCAGCTTCAGGGGAAAGCCGCGGGGGATGTCCTCGATCACCCCGCCCACCTGGATGTAGCGCGTGTGCATCCGCTGTCCGGAGCTGTACTCGAACAGGTCGAGCACCGTCTCGCGCTCGCGGAAGCAGTACCAGAACATGCTGATCGCCCCGAGGTCGAGCGCGCTCGTGCCCAGCCACACCAGATGCGACATGATCCGGTTGAGCTCGAGGTGGATCACGCGCAGATACTGCGCCCGCGGGGGCACCTCGATGTCGAGCAGCGTCTCGACCGCGCCGCAGAACGCCATCGCGTTGAAGTAGTAGGCCAGATAGTCCATCCGCTCGACGACGGGGATCGCCTTCCAATAGGCCTTGTCCTCGGCGGTCTTCTCGATCCCGGTGTGGACGTAGCCGATGATCGGCTTGATGTCCCGCACGATCTCGCCCTCGAGCGTGGCCAGGATCCGCAGCACTCCGTGCGTCGCCGGGTGGTGGGGCCCGATGTTGAGCGTCATCAGCTCGTGCGTCTCGTCGGTGCCGACCGGCTCCGAGGAGATCGTGATCGACTGCTCGCGGCGGCGGTGGTCTTCGGTGAGCGAGCTCATGCCAGCGCGCGGCGCACGATCACACGTCCTTGCCGTACGAATGCTCTTCGTTGTAGGTGAACAACACCGGCTCGCCGCCGACCGGGAAATCACGGCGTTGCGGATGCCCCTCGTAGTCCTCGGGCATCAGGATCCGCCGCAGATCAGGGTGCCCGTCGAAAACGACCCCGAACATGTCGAAGACCTCGCGCTCCTGGAAGTCGGCGGTCGGAAACAGCTCGACCACCGACTGAATCTGGGGAGCGTCGGTCGACACCCGCGCCTTGACGGCGATCCGGTCGACGCGGTGCATGTCGAGCAGCTCGTAGAGCACGCCGAGGCGGGGCTCGTCGGGGTAGTAGTCGACGCCATGGAGGCTGGCGAGAAACGTGTAGCCCTTGCCGCTCAGATGGATGAGCACGTCGCGGACGCTCGCCGGATCGATCACCAGCACCGCGCGGCTGCGGTGAAACTCCGTGTCGAGCACCGACCCGTGGTGACGGTCGCGAAGCTCCTGGGCTGTCAGCTCGAGCTCGGTGGCGTCAGGCACCGGCGGTATCCCCGGAATGAAACACGCTGATGTCGGGACTGCCCGCCTCGTGCTCGTCGCGCAGCAGCTCCTCGGTGCCCCAGGCGCCGTAGCGCTCGCGCCAGCCGGCGGGCGGGTCGCCCAGCACCTGCGAGCGCAGGCGGAGGATGCCATGGGCCAGGGCCTCCGGACGCGGGGGACAGCCCGGCACGTGCACCGAGATCGGCAGGAACTTGTCAGCCGGAACCAGCGCATAGTTGTTGAAGACACCCATCGACGAGCAGCAGGCGCCCATCGAGATCGCCCATTTCGGCTCGAGCATCTGGTCGTAGATGCGCCGGATCACCGGCGCCATCTTGATCGACACCCGGCCGGAAAGGATGATCAGGTCGGCCTGGCGCGGCGACGCCCGGAACGCCTCGAAGCCGAAGCGGGCGATGTCCAGCCGCGAGCCGACGATCGACATCATCTCGATCGCACAGCAGGCGAGGCCGAAAGTGAGGGGGAAGAAAGAGTTGCCGCGGGCCCAGGCGACCGCGCGGTCGAGTGTCGTGGTGACCGTCCGCTCCTGCACGTAACGCTCGAGCTCCTCGCCATCGAGGCCGCCTCGCAGCATCTCGCGGGCCTGGAGCTGGCGGATCCGAAGATCGCCGGTGTCTGCGGAGCGGGAGCCGTTGCCGATCCGCTCACGCCCTATTTCCATTCGAGCGCTCCCCTCCGCCACACGTACAGGAAGGCGATCATCAGCAGGACCACGAATACGATCAGCTCGGACATGGCGAACGTTCCGAACGCCCGGAGCCGGATCGCGATCGGGTAGAGGAAGATGACCTCCAGATCGAACAGGATGAACAGCATCGCCACCAGGTAGAAGCTGATCCCGAAGCGGAATCCGCGTTGAATCTCCGACGGCAGCCCGCACTCGTACGGTTCGTCCTTGGAGCGGCTACGGTGCCGGCGCCCCAGGAACAGGTTCATCACGCCGAAGGCGACGCCGATTACCCCGCCGAGGATCAAGAAGACAAGCGCTGGCAGGTAAGAGCGGAGCACTACAGGCGTTATACCACCGGGGAAGATTGCTTGTAACAGAGTGTTACTTAGTGCGGAATGCGGCTAACTTGATGGTTCGTTTAATGACGCCGGCGGCGGCGAGGGCGGCCTCGTGAAGGAGGTCCATCTGGCGGTCGGCGTGCTCTCGATCGTGCTGATGGCGATCGTCGCGCTGTACGGCGCGTGGGCCTGGTGGCGGGTGCGTCCGAGCGTCTGGTTCTGGCGGCTGCTCCGGGCGGCCCAGCTGGTCGTGGTGCTCCAGGTGGCGCTGGGCGGCGTGCTGCTGTTGCTCCACAAGAAGCCCGGCCATCTGCACGTGCTCTACGGGATCCTGCCGCTGCTGGTCTCAGTGGTGGCCGAGTCGCTGCGGGCGGCCTCGGCGCAGATGGTGCTCGACCAGTGGGGCTACGAGTCCGCCGAGGCGGTGGGCAAGCAGCCGGCCGCGGCGCAATACGCCGTGGTGCGGGCGATCCAGCGCCGAGAGTTCGGGCTGATGGCGATCGCGGCGGTGGTGATCGTCGTGCTGCTGCTGCGTGCCGCGCAGACCGCGGGGTAGGGCGGGTCAGGGTTCCGGGGCGCCCGGGCGCGCGGGCCCGGCGTGGTAGCGCCCGCCGTACCACACCAGCGGCTTCCCGTGGCCGAGCCCCATCGAGGTGACCTCCCCGATCACGATCGTGTGGTCGCCGCCCGGAATCAGCTCCCGGAGCGCGCAGGTGGCCCAGGCCAGGACCCCGTCGATGATCGGAATGCCGTCCTGGAGGTGGTGGGCCACGCCGTCCAGCTTCTCGGACTCGGGCAGCTTGGAGGCGAACACGCCGGCCAGCTCCTCCTGCTCGGTCGTGAGGATGTTGATCCCGAACCGCCGTGCCTCGCGGACGATCGGCAGCGTGCGGGCGGCGTTGTCAAAGCACACGAGTGCGAGCAGCGGATCAAGCGACAGCGAGCACACCGCGTTGGCGGTCATTCCCCCAGCGCCGGTGGGGCCGGCGCTGGTGACGACCGCGACTCCGGTCGCGAAGCGCCCGAAGACCTCCCTGAACAGCTCTGGCCCGTGGGTGCTCGCCATCGGCCGGTTAGCCTGACAGGCCGGTCAACGCGCGGCGTCCGGTGCAGCTCGTTCCGTATGATCCCCGGCCGCATGACTCGTCCCGTCAAGCGCGTCCTGCTCGCCCCGGCCGCGGTGGCCATCACGCTCGCCGCCGCGGCGTGTGGGACCGAGCAGATCAGCGTCCCCAAATCGAACGGCACCCTGCACGAGGGCGCCGTCCTATTCAACCAACGCTGCGCGGGCTGCCACACGCTCTCCTACGCCGCGACTCACGGGTCGGCGGCCAACGTGCGAACCGCCGAGTACAACAACGGCCCCAACTTCGACATCCGCTGCGAGCGCCCCGTCGCCCGTGTGCTCTACGCGATCGAGAACGGCGGATTCTCCGGGGCGGTGATGCCGCAGAACGTGGTGGTCGGCCAGCAGGCGATCGACGTGGCCAAGTTCGTGGCCACCTACTCCGGCCGCCAGGCGCCGAGGGTCCCGGGGGTCGTGCCGTGTGAACAGATCTCCGTGGGGACGATTCCCTCACCCTCCGGCGGCACCACCGCCGCGACGAGCCAGTCGCAGCAGGCGACCAAAGCGCAGCAGAAGGCATCGGGGCCGGTGACGCATTCGAGCCACCACCGAGGCGCGCGGCCGAAGCAGCAGACTCAGAACCTGGGCGCCAACCACGGAACCTCCTAGCCAGGAGCGGGCGCGTTCTCGACATCCATCTGATCCGCCGGGATCCGGATGCCGTTCGCACCGCGCTGGGGCGCCGCGGAGGCGACGCCGCTGCCACCCTCGACCAGGTGCTGGAGCTCGACCAGCGCTGGCGTCAGCTCCGAGCCGAGCTCGAGGAGCTCCAGGCCGAGCAGAACCGGGCAAGCCGGGGGCGCAAGGGACCGCCGACGCCTGAGGAGCGCGAGCAGCTGGCCGCCCTGTCGGCGCGCGGCCGAGAGCTGAGCGACGAGGAGAGCCGGGTCCGGGGCGAGCGCGACGCCGCTCTGGCGTTCCTGCCGAACCTGCCGACCGAGGATTCCCCCGACGAGGACACGGTCCTGCGTGAGGTGGGAGAGGCCGGGGCGAGCGGTCGCGATCACCTGGAGCTCGCGGGATGGCGGATCGACATGGAGCACGCAGCGCAGATGTCGGGGTCGCGGTTCGCCTACCTGCGCGGAGGGCTTGTGCTGCTGGAGCTGGCGCTGGTGCGGTTCGCGTTCGAGCAGCTGGCCTCGGAGGGGTTCGAGCCGGTGGTTCCCCCCGTGCTCGTGCGCGAGCGGGCTCTCTACGGCACCGGGTTCCTGCCCGACACCGAGCAGCAGATCTACCGTCTGGCCGACGACGAGCTGTACCTGATCGGGACGGCCGAGGTGGCGCTGGCCTCGCTGCACGCCGACGACATCCTGGCCGCCGACGAGCTGCCGTTGCGCTACGCCGGATTCTCGAGCTGCTTCCGGCGGGAGGCGGGTGCCGCCGGCAAGGACACCCGGGGGATCTTCCGCGTGCATCAGTTCGACAAGGTCGAGATGTTCACGTTCGTCGAGCCGTCATCGAGCGCGGAGGAGCACGAGCGGCTGCTGGCGATCGAGGAATCGATCTGCCAGGCGCTGTCGATCCCCTACCGGGTGGTGGCGATCGCGGTCAACGACCTCGGCGCCTCAGCCGCCAAGAAGTACGACATCGAGGCCTGGCTGCCGGGACAGGAGCGCTACCGCGAGCTCACCTCGTGCTCGAACACCACCGACTTCCAGGCCCGGCGCCTGGACGTCCGCTACCGCCCCGGCGGTTCGCCGGAGGGCGGACGGCCGGTCCACGTCCACACGCTCAACGGGACGGCGGTGGCTGTGGGGCGGACGATCATCGCCCTGCTCGAGAACGGCCAGCGCGAGGACGGGTCGGTAGTGCTGCCGGAGGTGCTGGTGCCGTACGGCGCGCCGCCGAGTCTGTCGCCGGCGTAGGGGCGCCGCGTCGGTGAGCGTGATGCATTTGGGTCGACGATGGACCCATCGGATCACGCTCGGGCGGGAAGCGGAGAGGGAGGGATTCGAACCCTCGAACGAGGTCGACCCCCGTTACGCGATTTCCAGTCGCGCCCGTTCAACCGCTCCGGCACCTCTCCGGGGGACGACGGCAAGCCTATCGCGGGGCGGGGGCGTCGGGGCCGGGCTACGTCTGCGCCCGGCTGTGCGGGGCCGGGATATGCGGGACCCGGACTACCTCGGCCCGGCTATGCGGGGCCGGGCTGCCGCGGGCGCCTACCCGCGCGGCAGGAGCACCCCGGGGTTCATGATCCCCGCCGGGTCGAGCGCGGCCTTTACGGCGCGGAGGGCGCGGATCCCGAGCTCGCCGGCCTCACGCTCATACCAGGGCCGGTGATCGATGCCCACGCCGTGATGGTGGGTGATCGAGCCGCCGGCGGCGAGGATCGCGTCGCTGGCGGCGGCCTTCGCCTGCCGCCACTGGGCCAGCGGATCCTCGGCCTGGGCGCAGCCGACCGTGAAGTACAGCGACGCGCCGGCGGCGTACACGTGGGAGACGTGGCAGAGCACCACCGGCGGCGTCCCCTGTGCGCTGAGCGAGTCCCGCAGAGCGCTCGTCACGGCCTCGTGGAGGGTGGGGAGCGTCGACCAGAAGCCGGCGGTCTCGAGCGTCTCGACCAGCGCTCCCGCGTCGAGCAGCGCGTCGCGGAGGTAGGGAGCGCGGAAGCGCTCACGGGCCCACGCGTCGCCGGCGTCCGCTTCGGCCTCGCCACCTGCCGCCTCGAGCACGGCCCGGACGCCCTCGCGCCGCAGCCAGCCTTCGCCGAGCGGCCCCTCATAGCCGACGATCGCCAGGCAGCCACCGCCTCCGGTGCCGAGCTCGGTCGGGCGCGCCAGGTTGAGGGCGGTCTCGGCCTCGTCGGAGAGCCGCAGCACGGTCGGCAACGGCCCGTCCTGGGCGAGCTTCCGAAGCACCTCCAGGCCGGCGGCAAACGACGCCAGCCGCCAGCCTTCGTAGACCCGCTGCTCGGGCTCCGGGCGCACCTGGACGGTCAGCGAGGTGATGACGCCGAACGCCCCCTCGGAGCCCAGCAACAGCTGCCGTAGGTCGGGACCGGCGGCGGAGCGGGGGGCGCGGCCGGCGAGCAGCGTGCCGGCGGGGGTGGCGGCGCGGAGCGAGACGACGAGCTCGTCAAAGCGCCCGTAGCGCGCGGAGGCCTGACCGCTCGATCGCGTGGCCGCGAAGCCGCCGAGGCTGGCGTACTCGAAGGACTGCGGGAAATGGCCGATCGTGTACCCGCGCTGGGCCAGCAGCTGCTCGGCCTGCGGCCCGCGGAGCCCGGGCTCGAGCACCGCCAGCCGCGAGACCTCGTCGAGTTCGAGCAGCGCGTTCATCCGCCGCAGATCGAGCGCCACCAACCCCGTGAAATCCTGCGCCTCGGGCTCCAGGCCGCCGACCACCGATGTGCCGCCGCCAAATGGCACCACCGCGATCCGGCGCTCGCTGCAGCGTGCCAGCAGCTCCAGCACCTCCTCGTGGGATCCCGGAAGGACGACGAGGTCCGGAACGCCGCTCACGTCTCCCGCGCGCAGCCGCAGCAGGTCGGGCGTTGACTTACCGCGCAGATGCAGTCCGCGAGCGTGCTCATCGCCAAAAGCGTTCGCGGCGCCGACCACGGCCGCCAGCTCGGCGCCGTCGATCCGAGACGGCGGAAGCGGGCCGAGCGAATCCGGGTGCCCGCGCCCACCGCGGACCCCCAGCGCGTCCGCCAGCAGCATGCGCACCGGTTCGGCCAGGACCGGGACTTCGCCCGCGTCTCCCCACCCCCACCACGATGGGTCGGGCGACGGCTCGGACGGACGCGCTAGTGCCACAGCGTGTTGACGGTATCCGGTTTACTCCGGGCTGCAGCCGACTGCGACCCGGAGGAGAGCCATGACCGAGAAGATGCTCAACGGCCTGATGATGGACGACTTCCAGCTCTCGCTGGCGCCGATCATCGAGCGGACCGAGCGGCTTACCCCCAACCGGAAGGTCGTCTCGCGCCGCCCCGACGGATCGATCGAGCGCACCACGCTCGGCGAGTGTGCCTCGCGGGCTCGCCGTCTCGGCTCCGCGCTGTCGAAGCTCGGCATCGGCGACGGCGATCGGGTCGCCACGATGATGTGGAACCAGCCCGAGCACCTCGAGGCGTACTTCGCGGTGCCGCTGATGGGCGCGGTGCTGCACACGCTCAACCCACGCCTGAGCCCGGACGAGCTCAGCTTCATCGTTTGCGACGCCGAGGACCGCGCGATCATCGTCGACGAGACGCTGCTCGAGGTGTTCGAGAAGTTCCGCTCCGCCCAGGAGTTCGAGCACGTGATCGTGGTCTCACGGTCAGGGTCGGTGCCTGATGGAGCCATCGACTACGAGTCACTGATCGCCGAGGCGGAGCCGGCCACCTGGCCGCAGCTCGACGAGCGCCGCGCGGCAGCGATGTGTTACACGTCCGGCACCACCGGCCGCCCGAAGGGAGTGCTGTACTCGCACCGCGCGCTGGTGTTGCACTCGCTCGTGTCTGCGCTGCCCGACGCGATGGGGCTCTCCGGGCACGACACGTACCTCCCGGTGGTTCCGATGTTCCACGCCAACGCGTGGGGAATTCCCTACGGCGCGGCGTTCGCGGGTGCGGGACTGGTGCTTCCCGGTCCGCGGCTTGACGCCGAGAGCGTGCTCGACCTGCTGGCCGACGAGCGGGTGACTGTCACCGCGGGCGTACCGACGGTGTGGATGGCGATCCTCCAGGCGATCGAAAAGGAACCGGATCGGTGGGACCTCAGCAACCTCAAGCAGCTCGTGGTCGGCGGCTCGGCGGTGCCCAGGAGCATGTTCGAGCGCTTCGACAAGCACGGGCTGACCATCATCCAGGCGTGGGGGATGACCGAAACCTCACCGCTCGGCAGCGTCTGCCGTCTCACGCCCGAGTACGACGACGCCTCCGAGGATGAGAAATACGAATTCCGCGCCCGACAGGGGATCCCGGCGCCGTTGGTCGAGATCCGCGCACGGGGCGAGGACGGCGAGCTGATCGCCTGGGACGATGAGGCGATGGGCGAGCTGGAGGTGCGCGGGCCATGGGTCGCAGCCGCGTACTGGAAGGGGCGCGGCGCGGAGAAGTTCACCGAAGACGGCTGGTTTCAGACCGGAGACGTGGTGACGATCAACGACCAGGGCTGCATCCGGATCGCCGATCGCTCCAAGGACCTGGTCAAGTCGGGCGGCGAGTGGATCTCCTCGGTCGACATGGAAAACAAGCTGATGGGCCACGAGGCGGTCGCCGAAGCCGCGGTGATCGCAATTCCCGATGAGAAGTGGGGCGAGCGGCCGCTCGCGGTGGTGGTGCTGCGAGAGGGGTCCGAAGCCGCGCCGGAAGAGCTCCGTGAGCATCTCTCCAACCACTTCGCGAAGTGGCAGATCCCCGAGCGCTTTGAGTTCGTAGAGGAGATCCCGCGGACGGCCACGGGAAAGTTCAAGAAGACAGACCTGCGGGAGCGGTTCGTGGAGGCCGGCGTCTCTCGGTGACGGTTGGTCTCTGACCGGCAGGACCTGGTTTCCGTCCTAGCGATTACAGGTCCTGAGACAGCGGGGCTCCCACGCGGTAGCCCTCAAGAAAGACCTGTAATCCCTCGCAAAGGAGGAGCCATGTTCGACGAAGGCCTTCTTGACCCCACTGCTGGCGAGCGCGCCCGGCGGATGCGCGAGCGGGCCTCTGGCCGCCCGGAGCCGGTGACCACCGACCCGACGGCGGGAGAGCGAGCGCGGCGCATGCGCGAGCTGGGCACCCCCGGGGAGATCGTCGATCCGACCGATCCCCGCTGCGGACGGCCCGCCTCGCGCCGCGGCGGAATCGACGACGCGGCCTAGAGCTCCTCGTCGCCTGAATGAGCCGCGGAGGCCGCGACCTGGCGCTCGCGCATGTCGCGCAACTCGCCGGGGGGCTCGCGGCTGAGCATCCACGTCCCGTCCGCCTCGTGACGCCAGGCCAGGCCGTCGTCGGCCAACTGCTTGAGCGCGACCGACACCGAGGGCCGCGCCGCCCCCACCAGCTCGGCGAGGTCGGAGTGCGATAACGGCAGCGGGACGTGGGTCCCGTCGGCCGTGACCCGGCCGAAGCGGTCGGCGAAGTTCCACAACAGCACCAGCAACCGGAGGTGGACATGGCGCAGGCAGTGGATCGCGACGTTGAAGGCGAGGGTGTGCGCGCGCTCGGTGGCGCGGGCGGTGAAGGCCTCGATCAGCGCCGGCCAGTGGACGATCGTGGCCAGAAAGCGACGGTCGAGCCGAGCCACCGACGTGTTCTGGATCACTCGCCAGTTGACCTCGAAGGGCAACGGCGCGGCGTGGCCGAAGTCATCCCAGGGCCTCAGCACGGCTCCCTCGCCGACGAGCTCGCCGCAATGCCGGTCGGCCACCGCCACCTGCCGGATCATCAAGCCGTCGATGACCAGCAGTCCGAGCAGCCCCTCGCCGTCGAACAGCTGCTTGGGATCGTGCTTGCCGCGCGGAAGCTCGACCACGTCGGCCACCGCGTAGCGGCGCGCCGAGGCGAGCTCCTCCTCGCTGAGCACCGAAGCCAGCCCGCGATCGACGTCGAGTACCCGCACCGCCTTGCGCTGGTCGTTGCTCACTGTGAAGCTCAAAGTTGCAAACTGAGTACCCGGGGCAGGGCGATTTCACACGGGCGGACGTGACGCCGCGCGCCGCGGCCGGCTGAACTAGATTTCCGCTCGGCGACCCAGCGATGCTCGAAAACGGACGACCGCGACACCTCGGCGACTTCACCGTCACGTCGCGGGTGCTGCTGATCTGCGGCCTCGCCCTGCCGGTGGGGGCGATCTCCGCGCTCGGGGCCTGGGCCCTGCTGCGGCTGATCGGGCTGTTCACCAACCTGTTCTTCTACGGCCGCGTGGCCACCGCGCTGGTGGCGCCGGGCAGCGGCCATCACCTGTGGGTGCTGGTGCTCGTGGTCCCGATCGGCGGCGGCCTCGCGGTCGGGCTGATGGCGCGGTTCGGCTCGGAGAAGATCCGCGGCCACGGGATGCCCGAGGCGATCGAGTCGATCCTCACGCGCGGGAGCCGGGTCGCGCCGCGGGTGGCGTGGCTGAAGCCGCTCTCGGCTGCCCTGTCGATCGGGTCGGGCGGCCCGTTCGGGGCCGAGGGCCCGATCATCATGACCGGGGGGGCACTCGGCTCGCTGGTGGCTCAGCATCTAAGGCTGACGGCGGACGAGCGCAAGACCCTGCTGGTCGCGGGCGCGGCGGCGGGCATGGCCGCCACCTTCAACGCGCCGCTGGCCTCGGTGCTGCTCGCGGTCGAACTGCTGTTGTTCGAGTGGAGGCCACGCAGCATGATCCCGGTCGCGGTCGCGGTCGCGGTGGCGACGCTGGTGCGGTGGCAGATCCTCGGTGCACACGCGGTGTTCGCCGTCACGGGGCCGCCGATCCCCTCCTCGGCGGTGATCCTGGGCTGCTGCGTGCTGGCCGGCCTCGCCACCGGCGTACTCGGTGTCCTGCTCACGGGTCTGGTCTACGCCGCCGAGGACGCGTTCGCGCGGCTGCCCATCCACTGGATGTGGTGGCCGGCGATCGGAGGGC
>DAIQND010000030.1:0-17492 GCA_036788555.1 Solirubrobacteraceae bacterium
CCTCGGCGCCGAAGCGCGACTTCATCCGCTCGACGATCACCTCGACGTGGACCTGCGAGAGCCCGGCCACGATCTGCTCGCCGGTCTGCTCGTCGCGGTGCAGGTCGATCGTCGGGTCCTCCTCCTGGAGGCGGCGCAGCGCGGTGAACACCTTGTCCTCGTCACCCTTGCTCTTGGGCTCCACGGCAAACGCCATCACCGGGGCCGGCAGCTTGATCTGCGGCATCTCGATCGGCTCATCGCGGGCGGCCAGCCAGTCACCGGCGCGGGTCTCCTTGAGCTTGGCCACGGCACCGATGTCGCCCGGCCCGAACTCGCTGGCATGGCCGGTCTCGCCTCCCTCGAAGGTCAGCAGCTGCCCGACCCGTTCCTTGGTGTGCGTGCGGGTGTTGAGGACCTGCGAGTCCTGCTTCATCACGCCCTGGTAGACGCGGAACAGGTTGATGCGCCCGGCGAACGGGTCGGCGCGGGTCTTGAACACGTAGGCGAACAGCTCCTTGTCCTCGACAGGTTCCAGCGTGACCTCGCCGACCTCGAGGCCCCCGTGCTTGACCGGCGATGGGAGGTCGTCGACGACCGCGTCAAGCAGCCGGTTGGTCGCCAGGTTGCGGGTCGCCACGCCACAGGTGACCGGGTGAAGCGCGCCGTGGTTGGTGCCCTCCTTGAGGGCGGCGACGATCTCGTCGTGGGCGATCTCCTCCCCCTCGAGGTAGCGCTCCATCAGCGCGTCGGAGGACTCCGACACCTCGTCCATCAGCTTCTCGCGGTACTCCTCGGCCTGGTCGAGCAGCTCCTCGGGGATCGCCGTCTCACGGCAGTTCTCGCGGGTGGCGCCGTCGTAGAGGTAGGCCTTCATGTCGACCAGGTCGATCACGCCGGACACCTCGTGCTCGGAGCCGATCGGGATCTCGGTGGCGACGACGTGGGCGCCGAACGCGGATTTCAGGCTGTCGAGCGCGCGGAAGAAGTCGGCCCGCTCACGGTCGAGCATGTTGACGAACAGCAGCCGGGCCAGATCGAGCTCGGCCGCCCGCTGCCAGAGCCGGGTGGTGTGGACCTCAACCCCCATCACGGCGTTGACGACGAAGATCGCCGACTCGCAGACTCGCAGTGCGCCCAGCGCGTCGGCGATGAAGCTCGAGTCCCCAGGCGTATCGATCAGGTTGACCTTGCGCCCCTGCCACTCGAACGAGGAGAGGGTGGCCGAGATCGACATCTGCCGCGCCCTCTCGTCGGGATCGGAATCAGATACCGTCGTCCCTTCCAGGACCGAACCCAGGCGGTTGACGACGCCCGCCTGGAACAGCAGCGCCTCGTGCAGTGACGTCTTGCCGCTACCCCGGTGGCCGACGAGCGCCACGTTGCGAATCCGATCCGCGGGCTTGTGCATGCCTATCTCCTCTCCTCGATGTCCGGAGAGGCGAAGATATCGCAGGGCTAGTCGAGCTCTCCCTGTAGCTTGGATCGCAGCCGCAGCACAGCCTTGGTGTGCAGCTGCGAGACCCGTGACTCGGTGACGCCGAGCACCTCACCGATCTCTCGGAGCGTCAGGTTCTCGTAGTAGTAGAGAGCGACGACCAGCTTCTCGCGCTCGGGCAGCAGCGCGATCGCGTCGGCGATGCGGTCACGCAGCTCGGACTGGTCCACCAGCTGCTGCGGATCGGGAGCCTCGCGGTCGGGCAGCGTGTCGAGCAGCGAAACCTGGTCGCCGGTGGCGTCCTGCACGTTCCAGAGCTCGTCGAGCGCGACAATCGTCGAGTTCGAGATCTGCAGCAGCGTCTCCTGGAACTCGTCGATCGTGACCCCGAGCTCGGTGGCCATCTCCTCGTCGGTGGGCGCCCGCTGGAGGCGCGCCTCGAGCTTGGTGTTGACCCGCTCGATTTCCCGCGCGCGGGCGCGCACCGAGCGCGGCACCCAGTCGAGGTTGCGCAGCTCGTCGATGATCGCTCCGCGGATCCGGGTGATCGCGTAGGTCTCGAACTTGATCTCGCGGCTGAGGTCGAAGCGCTCGATGGCCGAGATCAGCCCGCCGAGACCGTAGGAGATCAGATCGGACTCCTCGACGTGGCCGGGGAGCCCCGAGCTCATCCGCCCGGCCACGTACTTGACCAGCGGCGAGTAGGCCACGACCAGGCGCTCGCGGGCACGCTCGTCACCGGTGCTCTTGTAGCGCCTCCAGAGGTCTTGGAGCTCGATCGCTTTGACGTTGGTCTCCAGGGCTCTCTCCCCCACTCGGTGACTAGGCCCGCGGATGCGCTCGGGCGTACGCGGAACGAAGCCGCCGCGAATCGACACGAGTGTATACCTGGGTCGTGGAAATCGTTGCGTGTCCAAGTAATTCCTGGATCGCCCGCAGATCCGCGCCGCCCTCGAGCAGATGGGTGGCAAACGAGTGGCGCAGGGCGTGCGGATGGGCGTCGATCACCGCCGGGGCCACGGGGGCGGCCCGGCGGGCCCAGGTGCGCAGACGGCGCCGGACATCGGAGGTGGACAGCCGGCGCCCGGACTTGGAGAGCAACAGCGCCGGCTCGGTGGAGCTGGCGAGCGCCGGCCGACCGCTCGCGAGGTAGCGCTCGAGCGCGCGCAGCGCGTGCTCGCCGACCGGGACCAGGCGGGTCTTGCCGCCCTTGCCCTCGACCCGCACCGCCTCGGCATCGAAGTCGACCGAGTCGACGTTCAGCGTCACCAGTTCCTCGGCCCGCAGTCCCGATGCGTAGGCCAGCTCAAACAGCGCGCGGTCGCGAAGTTGCAGCGGCGTGGTGCCCGGGATCCGCTCGAGCAGGGTCTCGACTTCGCCGGGCGCCAGCACGCGCGGGAGGCGGCTCGGGCGCTTGGGGGAGCTCACCAGCTCAGCCGGGTTCTCCCGCCGATGCCCGAGCTCCACCTGGACGCGAAGCAGGGCTCGGATGGCGGCAAGCTTGCGGGCGATCGTGTTCGGCGCATTGCCCTGCTCGGAGAGTCCGGCCAGGTAGCGGCGGAGCTCGCGCACCCCCACCGATGCCGGGTCGCTACCGCGCTCCTCCGCCCAGCGAGCGAACTGCTCGACATCGGTCCGGTAGGCGATCCTCGTCTTCGCCGCGGCGGCTCGGCCCGCGAGGCTCTGCTCGAACTCCTCAAGCGCGGCTGTCCAGCCCTGCGATTGCATCGCGTGCGCTATTCGCCACGCGGGCGGCCATGCCTGCCGGCCGGTGGCCGATCAGCTGACGTTGACGATCGTGCCGATCGGCGTGTACGGGTAGACCCGTCCGGCGGTCGGGATCGGCATCTCGACGCAGCCGTTGCTCTGCGGGGTTCCGTAGGAGGCGCGAACGAACCCGTGCAGCGCGTCGCCGCCGTTGAAGTAGCTGATCCAGGGGATCCCCGGGTCCACGTAGTGGCTTCCATCCGCGTTGGTCCCGCTCATCGTGCCCGAGGGAATGTGCTCGAATACGTTGAACGTCCCCTTGGCGGTCGGGGCCCCGGCCACTCCGGTATTGACCGGGGTGGTCAGGATCGTCTGGCCGTTGTGCCAGAGATTGAGGCTCTGGCTCGCCTCGTCGACGGCGACGAACGAGTAGCCGAAGCTCGAGGTCTGGTTCTTGAGCGCGGCGTTGATCAGCGCCTTCCACACGACCGGACCGGCGACTCCGTCGGGAGCCATCCCCTGGTTGTTCTCAAACGCCATCACCGCGCCCTTGGTGATCGGCCCGAATGCTCCCGGCTGCCACATCGTGCGCAGCTGGCCGGGAATCGACCCCCAGCGCCACGAGAAGGATCCGGCGGGGGGATGGATCGCCGCCGCCTCCTGGGCCGCCGGCGTGCTCGGAACCGAGGCGCTTGAGTTGAAGTTCACCGGGAGGTAGCCCAGCGTGGCCAGCAGCTGCTGCAGGCGCACCGTCGAACCCGCGGCGACCGTCCAGGTTGCCGGGCCGCCGGTTGCGCCGGGCATCCGCACCCCGGCGGGCAGCCCGACCTTCACCACGGCGCCGAGCCCGTAGCCCCACGCGGTCGGGCGGAACACGAGCGTGTGGCTGGAGATCTGCTGCCAGCTGCCGCTGCCGCTTGGCGAGACCTGCGGCAGCGTGCCGTGAAGGGCGGCGGACACCGGCTTTGAGAACGTCAGTGAGATCGGCGTCGTGGGGCTGATGCGGGTGCCGGGCGCCGGGCTGGCGACGGCCGCGCTCGCCGCACCGGCCGGGAACCAGCTGACGGCGACCGGTGCGGCCGTCTCCCACGGGCGGGGGGTGCCGGCCACCCAGACGGTCCCGGCAGCACCGCTGCGGGGAAGCGTCACCTCGGTGCTGGCCGCGGCCAGGAGGTGACGCGTCAGCTGGCTGCTCGCGGGCCCGTAGAACACGGCCGTCACCGAGCGCGTGAAGCTCAGCCGCAGCGGCGCGCCGGCGCCCAGCGTGACATACGTCCGCGCGGGCGCGGCGGCCGGCGTGGTCAGCGTTTCGTGCACGAGGGTCGTACTCCCGGCCAGCCACGAGATCCACCCGGGCCGCTTGACGACCGCCTCGATCGAGACCCGCTCACCGGCTGGAATCGCCACGCGCGGCCAGATCCGCTCGCCCCGCACCACGACCGGGATCGTGCGACTGGTCGGGCCGCCAAGGACGGAGACGCTCTCGACCGTGCCCCCGCCGAGCGGCATCCCGACGCGAGCCAGCGCGCTCGGATCGCTCGTCAGGCTGGCGCCGGCCGAGGCGACCACGACCGCCCCGGCCACCACCACGACGACCAGGACCACCAGCAGCCCGGCGGCCACGTACGGCCCACGGCGGCGCCGCCGCCGCACCGAGTAGACGGAGTATCCGCTGCCGAGGCGACCGCGGCGGGGTTGAGAGACGAGCGCCACTTCGAATCCACGAAAAAGCGTAGCGGGTGGCGCAACCGGCGCGGCGGAGCTTCCGGCCGGCGCTCGCTGCTGCAAGCGCTCGTGCGGCTCTACCGCGTGACCGCGCCCTCGGAGGCGCTCCCGACGAGCTTCGCGTACTTCTCGAGCGCCGCCCCCGCGTACGGGCGCTCGGGCGGCTGGTACTCGCGCAGGCGGGCGGCGAGCTCCTGCTCCGAGAGCGCCACATCGAGCCGGCGGGAGTCGACGTCCAGGGTGATCTCGTCGCCGTCGCGCACCACCCCGATCGGCCCGCCGCGCGCGGCTTCGGGAGCCACGTGGCCGGCCATCAGGCCGTGCGTGGCGCCCGAGAAGCGGCCGTCGGTCAAGAGCGCCACGTCCTCCCCCAGCCCCTCGCCGACCAGCGCGGCGGTCACCGCCAGCATCTCGCGCATGCCCGGGCCCCCGGCCGGCCCTTCGTTGCGAATCACCACCACGTCGCCCGCGCGGATCGACTGGGCGCGGACGGCCGCTCGCGCGTCCTCTTCTGACTCGAACACCCGCGCCGGACCGGTGTGCTTGCGCCGCTCGTGGCCGGCGAGCTTGACCACGCAGCCATCGGGCGCGAGGTTGCCATGCAGGATGGCCAGGCCGCCGGTCGTCTTGATCGGGTCATCCAGGGGCCGGACCACGCGCTGACCTTCGGCCTCGACTGCCGCCTCCGCGTGCTCGCCGATCGTCTTCCCGGTCACGGTCGGAGCGTCGCCATGGAGCAGGCCGGCGTCGTTCAGCCGCTTGAGCACGAGCGGGACACCGCCGGCCTCGTAGAGGTCCGACGCCACATACCGGCCGCCCGGCTTGAGGTCGCACAGCAGCGGCGTGCGCTCGCTGATCCGGTCGAAATCGTCGATCGTCAGCTCGATCTTCAGCTCGCTGGCGATGGCCAGCAGGTGGAGCACGCCGTTGGTGGATCCGCCGCTGCAGGCGATCGCGGCGATCGCGTTCTCAAGGCTGTGGCGGGTGATGATGTCGCTCGGCCGCTGGCCGCGGCCCAGCACGTCCATCACCATCCGTCCAGCCTGCACCGCGACCTCGGACTTGGCGGGGTTCGCCGCGGGCACCATCCCGAATCCGGCCGGGGTGATGCCGAGGGTCTCGAACGCCATCGCCATCGTGTTGGCGGTGTACTGGCCGCCGCAGGCCCCCGCGCCCGGGGAGGCGACCGCCTCGAGCTCCGCCAGCTCGCGCTCGTCGATGCGGCCCGCCTCGAGCGCGCCGACCGCCTCGAAGACATCCTGGATGGTGACGTCCTGGCCGCGGAAGCGCCCGGGCATGATCGAGCCTCCGTAGAGCATCAGGCTCGGCAGGTTCAGCCGGCAGAGCGCCATCACCGTGGCGGGAATCGTCTTGTCACAGGCCGAGATCGCCACCACGGCGTCAAACCGGTGGGCGTCGCAGACGAGCTCGATCGAGTCCGCGATCAGCTCCCGGCTCGGCAGTGAGGCCCTCATCCCCAGGGTCCCCATCGTGATCCCGTCGGAGATCGCGATCGTGTTGAGCTCCATTGGCGTCCCGCCGGCGGCCCGGATCCCCTCCTTGACCTTCGCCGCCAGCGCCCGGAGATGGAAGTTGCAGGGCATCGTCTCAATCCACGTGTTGGCCACCGCCACCAGCGGCTTGGCAAGTGCCTCCTCGTCGTAGCCGATCCCCTTCAGGAACGCGCGGGCGGCAGCGCGGTCGGGGCCCTCGGTGAGGCCACGGCTGCGATGCTTGACGTCGAACGCGGTCATCGGCGGGGGGACTGTAGCGGCGCGGCGCGCAGCCGGCTCACTCGGCGGGCGGGTCAGCCGTCGCCGGCGCTGGAGTGGCGGGCGGTCTCGCGCATGCGCCGCCTTTCCCACTGTCCGAGTCGCCACAGATCACGCCGCACCTCGTCCGGGTCGATCTGCCGTCCCGGCAGGTGCAGGTTGGCGATCCTGATCAGGCGGGACTCGTCGGCGGTCAGCGCCATCCACTTGGCGAGCACGTCATCGGAATCAGGCAATCGAGCGCTGCCGTACGGCCGGGTCTCGTCGGGGAAGGTGACGCAGTACTCACCGAGCAGACGGTGCGTCTGTGCGAGGTAGGCGACGATCGGCCGGTGGGGGTAGATCAGGTATGCGTAGGGGACGCCGGAGTGCGCGCGCCCGTCCGCGGGGCCCTCGGACTGCCGGCCCCACACACGGAGGAAGCCGAGATCCCGATACATCTCCCACTCCTCGTCGTTCACGCACGAGCGCAGCAGTTCCCGCGCCCGCTGTTCGGCGCGCAGCTCGCGGCCGGGGTCGTACATGACCTGGGGCGCCTTTTGCCGTCGCGCCCTGAGGCGGCGCCATCCGTCGGCCATCCACGGAAGGATCAGCTCCGAGAGCAGCGCAAGCGCGACGAGTGTCGTCGCGGCGAGCGCCAGCAGCACCGCGACCCGCGGCCCTACCGGCCGCCTGCGGCCCGCGGGAAGAAGATCACGCGCTCGGCGTCGGGCGGGATCTCATCGAACGATTGGACCATCCGCGACTCGCGCCGGCCCTGCGCGCCGGCAACGGGAACCGCTGCCCAGAGCCCGGCATCCAGCTGGCGGCGAAACTCGCGAACCAGGCGCTCCTGATCGTCGGCGAGCTCCACGTCACCCTCGGCGATCAGAACCTCTCCAAACCCTGGCCTCATACGCAGAAACCGCACGGACGGGATTATGTCAAAGGGCGGGCGGCCAGCCGGCAGGAGGTAGTGGGTCACCCGCACGGACCCGGGCCCGCAGCCCCAGCACATCTACCGGGCCGGCGCCGGCTCCGAGCTCGACGAGCCCGTCGCGGACGGCTCGCGATGCGAGTTGCTTGGCGGTCCGCGCCGCCTCAAGCGGATCATCACGCCAGGCCAGCCGGGCGGCCAGCACCGCGGAGTGCGTGCAGCCTGACCCGTGAGAGGCTCCGCCGGGATACCGATCGCCCTCGAGCTGCTCGAGTCGCTCGCCGTCGAAAAACACGTCGGCGGGATCGGTTCGGTGCCCGCCGGTCACGACCACCGCCGAAGGGCCGAGCTCGCGGATCATGCGCGCGAGATCGCGCGGATCCTCCGACCCGGCGGCTCCGGCTTCGCGCACGAGCACCGAGGCCTCCGGCAGGTTCGGCGTCACGACGTCGACGCGCGGGAGCAGTAGCTCGAGCATCGCGCTACGCGCCGCGGGCTCGAGCAGCTCGGCGCCCGACTCCGCCACCATCACCGGGTCGAGGACCACCGGCACGCCGGGCGGCAGGTGGCCGAGCGCTGCGCCAACCGCCTCGATCGTGGCCACCGTCCCCAGCATCCCGATCTTCACCGCGTCGATGCCGATGTCTTCCTGCACAGCGCGCACCTGGGCGACGATCACGTCGCCGGGCACGTGGTGAATGCGGCTCACTCCCACGGTGTTCTGTGCGGTGATCGCGGTGATGGCGGTCATCCCGTGCACGCCGCAGACGGCAAATGCCTTCAGGTCGGCCTGGATTCCCGCGCCGCCTCCCGAGTCAGAGCCGGCGACCGAGAGGACCCGGGGAATCGGGCGGGCGTCCATGGCCTCGAGGTTAGACACAGGCCCTCTCACGGCACCACGATGTAGCGACCGCCGGCGCCGCGCTGGATGTAGCCCGCGAGCTCGAGCGCGGCGAGAGCGGCCAGCCCCCGCCGGCCGGGGATCCCGCTCCGATCCAGAGCGCCCAGCGTGTCCTCGCCGCGCCCGATCGCCCCCAGCAGCGATGAGAGCTCCGGGGGGAGCGGCGGTCGCTGGTCCTCGGGCGCGGTGCGGGTACCTGCTTCGAACAGAACGTCCAGGACGTCCTGGGCCCCGCGGATCAGCAGTGCGCCGTCTCGCAGCAGGGCGTTCGTGCCGCGGGCCTGGGGCGCGGTCAGCTGCCCCGGGACGGCGCCCACGGGGCGACCCAGCCCGGTGGCGAAGCGCGCGGTCACCAGCGCCCCTGAGCGCGCGCCGGCTTCGACCACCACCGTCATCGCCGCCAGAGCGGCGATGATCCGGTTGCGCGCCGGGAACATCCAGCCTCTGGTCTGAGCCCCGGGAGGCAGCTCGGAGATGGCACTGCCAACCGTGGTGACCCGGCGGTGAAGCCGCCGGTTGGCGCGGGGATACGCGCGGTTTGCCGGGCCAGGCAGGACGGCCACGGTTGGAGCGTCCTCTCCAGCCAGGGCCCCGCTGTGCGCAGCGGAGTCGATGCCCGTCGCCAGCCCGCTGATCACGCTGACCCCCGCGGCGGCGAGCCCTCGAGCCAGCGAGCGGGCCACCCCCGCCCCGTACGGGGAGGCGGCGCGCGCACCCACGATCGCCACAGGATCGCCGGCTACGGCGGCGATCAACCGGCTGGCTCCGCCCGCCACGTGCAGAACCGCGGGGGCCGAGGGCAGCTCGCGCAGCCTCGGGGGATACTCCGATTCGCAGCGGCAGATCAGCTCCAGGCCCGCCCCCGCCGCGGCCCGGCGCGCCGAAGCCGCCTCAAAGCGCGCGAGCTGGCGGCGAAGCCCCGCCCGGCGCCGGCCGCCGACTGCGGCGATCAGCTCCTCGTCCTCGAGCGCCAGCAGCTCGGCGATCCGGCTCCGCGCCCGGTCGAGGTGCCCCGACAGCGCCGACAGCAGCCAGGCCCGCGCCAGGCAGCGGTCGCACGCACCGCTCGCGATCCCGCCGGCCCCCGGCGCAACCGCCGCCCTCATGCCGCCAGCGCCTCCTCGGTCGCGCTGCGCTGCCGGAGGCTCAAAGCGGTCAGGACGTCGTCCATGGTCACCTGCTCACGGTCCTCAAGATCGGCCACGGTCCGGGCCACCCGGAGCACGCGGTGCCGTCCCCGGGCGCTCAGCGCGCCCGCCGCGTAGGCGCGGCTGAGCACCCGCTCGGCCGCGCCATCGAGCCCGGCATAACGCGCCGCCAGCCGGCTGTCGAGCTCGCCGTTGGAGCGCGCGCGCTCGCCGACCAGCCGATGGCGCTGGCGCTCGCGCGCCGCCGCCACCTGATCGCGAATCGCCGCCGAGGTGGCGACCGGCGGCGAGCGCAGCTCGTGCTCGGTGGGTCGCTCGACGGCGACGAGCAGGTCCATCCGATCCAGCAGCGGACCACTCAGCCGGCGCCGATGCCGGCGCAGGTCCGCCTCTGCGCATCGACAGCGGTCGCCCACTCCCGCGAACCCGCACGGACACGGGTTCGTGGCGGCAGTCAGCATGAACCGGGTGGGCAGCGCGAGCGCACGCTGCCCGCGGACGATCGTCACGCGGCCGTCCTCCAGCGGCTGGCGCAGCGCCTCGAGCGCGGTCCGCTGAAACTCCGACAGCTCATCGAGAAACAGCACGCCGTGGTTGGCGAGTGTCGCCTCCCCCGGGCGCGGCGGCGAGCCGCCGCCGACCAGCCCGGCCGCCGAGATCGTGTGGTGAGGGGCGCGGAACGGCCGGCGCTGGATCAGGCCATCGGCGTGTAGCCCGGCCACGCTGTGGATCCTCGTCACCTCGATCGCCTCGCAGCGCGTCATCGTCGGGAGAATCGACGGGAGCCGCCGCGCGAGCATCGTCTTCCCGGTGCCCGGAGCTCCTTCCAAGAGCAGGTTGTGCGCGCCCGCGGCGGCGATCTGCAGCGCCAGGATCGGCGCCGCGTGACCCCGCACATCGGCGAGGTCTGGCTCTGACCAGGCGCAGCTGACCCCCGCGGGTCCCGGGGGCAAGGGCGGGGGCGGCGCGCCCATCACCACCTCCGCCGCCTCGCGCAGGGTGGAGGCCGCGACGATCTCGAGGCGGTCGACCAGCGCCGCCTCGCGGGCTCGCTGGCGCGGCACGATCAGGCGCGTGAGCCGTGCGCCGGCCGCTCCCTGGGCGACGGCGAGCGCGCCTGGGGAGTCGCGGAACTCGCCGCTCAGCGAGAGCTCGCCGAACACCGCATAGGTCCGCAGCGCGTCGAGCGGGATCTGCCCGCTCGACGCCAGCACCGCCAGCGCGAGCGCGGCGTCGAACCCGGGGCCGACCTTGCGCAGGAAGGCAGGGGCCAGGTTGGCGGTGATGCGCATCTGGGGAAACTCGAACTTCGAGTTCTGGATCGCCGCTCTGACCCGGTCACGGGACTCGCGCACCGCCGTGTCGCCGAGTCCGACGATCGTGAACGTCGGCAGGCCGGGACGGATGTCGACCTCGACCCACACCTGGCGTGGGTCGACGCCGTCGATGGCGAACGTGCACAGGCGGGCAAGCACGGCCACCACGCTACGCCCCAACTGGTGACACGTGGGTGACGCGAGTTCCAGCTTTGAAAATCCCTCGCCACGGATTGGACCGAACTTGTCACCCACGTCACCCACGTCTCACTCGCTGCGATCTAGCGTCCGCCGGGTGTCCTCCGATCCCCGTCATCAGCTGGGCGCACTCGGCGAGCGGCTGGCCGCGGAGCACCTCGTCCGGCGAGGCTTCGAGATCCTCGAGCGCAACTACCGCACCCGCTGGGGCGAGCTCGACATCATCGCCTTCGATGGCCGCACGCTCGCCTTCTGCGAGGTCAAGACCCGGCGGATGACGCCCGGCCAGGGGACCCCGTTCGAAGCCATCCACGCGGGCAAGCGCAGGCGGGTCCGGATGATGGCCGGGAGCTGGATGCGTGAGCGCAGCGGACGCCCGCGGGCGGCCAGTATCCGGTGCGACGCGATCGCGGTGACGTTCGACCGGGTGGGGCGGCTATTGGCGCTCGAGCACCTGGAGGGCGCCTTCTAGCGCCAGCTGCTGGTAGGCCGCGGACTGAAACGAGCGGCGGTGCAGCGGCGAGATTCCCAGCCGCTCGATCGCGTCGCGGTGCTCCGGGGTGGAGTAGCCCACATGACTTGAGAACTCCCATCCCGGGTGGGCCAGGTCGGCGCGGCGCATGTAGCGGTCGCGGGTCTCCTTGGCGATCACCGAGGCGGCGGCGATCGCCGCGCTCTTGCCGTCGCCCCCCACCACCGCCCGCTGGTCGTGGCCGAGCGGCGCCACCGAGAATCCGTCGCTGAGGCAGATGCAGCCCGGCCGGGCGACCTTGGCGAGCGCGTCGCGCAGCGCCGCGAGGTTGGTCACGTGAAGCCCGCGGGCGTCGATTCCCGGCGCGCAGCGGGAGACGATCACCACCTTCGCCGCAATTCGGAAAATCAGCGGGAACAACCGCGCGCGAGCCTCCGGAAGGTGCTGCTTGGAATCGTTCAGCGCCCCGAGCGCGCGGACCTCGCGGGGGCCGATGCGCTCGAGGTCGAAGGACCGGTCGAAGCGAAACAGCCGCCGTGCCGCGCGCCCGCCGCGTGGTCGCCCGCCGCGTTGCCGGGTCTCAGAGGAAGCCGATCCGGTCGGGCGGCCAGTAGGTGAAGAAGGCGACCCCGATGATCCATTTGTCAGGGACCGGGCCCCAGAACCGGCTGTCGTCGGATGCTCCACGGTTGTCCCCCATCATGAAGTAGTGCCCGGGCGGAATCTTGATCGGGGTGAGGAAATTGCAGGAAGAGTCACTCCCGCACGGCTCGATGTAGGAGTCGTGCTCGGGCACGCCGTTGCGGTAGACATGCCCGTTCTTGATGTAGATCGTGTCGCCGGGGCCCGCCACGACGCGCTTGATGAAGGTTTGGCTCGATTCGGCCGCCGTCGGCTGGTCACATGCCTGCGGACGGCCGCCCCCCTGGTTCGGGTCGCCACAAACCGGTGTGATCGGGTCGGCACCGGCAGGCGGATGGAAGACGACGATGTCCCCCACGCTCGGAGTGGTGGTCAGCCGGTTGGTGAGGACCCGCTGGCCCGGGGTGAGCGTCGGCACCATCGACGGGCTCGGGATCCGGTAGGGCTTGACGATGAAGGCCTGGATCAGCAGCGCCAGGCCCACCGCGATGCCGACCGTCAGGATGAGCTCGCCGATCGACTTCAGCGGCGACTTGCGCGGCTTGGTTCGCGGCGTGGCCATACCTCAGAGCGACCCGATCCGCCCCGGCGGCCAGTAGGTGAAAAACGCCTCGCCGATGATCCAGCGCTTGGGGATCGGCCCCCAGAAGCGGCTGTCGTCGGAGTCTCCGCGGTTATCGCCCATCATGTAGTAGTCACCAGGCGGCACCGTGATTGTCCTCGGAAAGCTGCACGCCGGCATGCCGCCGCAGGGCTCGGTATAGGAGTCATGCTCGGCAACGCCGTTACGGTAGACGTGGCCGTCTCTGATCGAGATTCGATCGCCCGGTAGCCCCACGACCCGCTTCACGAAGGTTTGACTTGAGGGCTGCGCTTGCGCCACCGCACAGGGCGTGGCTGCGTCCTGGCCGTCCTGCTCCTGTCCCTGGGCGGGATTGGCGCAACCCGCCGCGTAGTTCTTGGGCGGGTGAAACACGATGATGTCGCCGATGTGCGGGGTGGAGAAGTCGTTGCCGAGCCGGTTCACGAGGATGCGCTGGTTGATCTGCAAAGTGGGGAGCATCGAGCCGCTCGGGATCCGGTAGGGCTTGACGATAAAGGCCTGGATCAGGAGTGCCAACCCGAGCGCGCCAGCGGCAACCAGGACCAGTTCAAGGACTGACCAGGCGGGCCCCTTCTTGGCCGTGCTCACTCCTACTCGTCGCCGGCGTCGGTGGGCGAAGCCTCGGAGTCCGCCGCCGGCGTGGGCTCGGGCTCGGGCACCGCCTCCGCAGCGGGCTCGGGCACCGCCTCCGCAGCGGGGTCCGGTTCATCGGCCGGCTCGGCCGGTGTCTCGGCAGCCACCGTCTCCAGGACGGCCTCGGCCACCGCCTCGTTGACGAGCGTCCGCTCCACCAGCTGCTCGGGAGCCACGTTGCGACGCTCGCGCACGCGGGCGCGCTTGCCGACCCGCCCCCGCAGGTAGTAGAGCTTGGCTCGTCTGACGTCGCCGCGGGCCGCGATCTCGATTCGCTCAATCTTTGGCGAGTGCAGCGGAAAGGTTCGTTCGACACCGACGCCGAATGACTGCTTGCGCACGGTGAAGGTCTCCCGCACGCCGTGGCCCTGGCGCCTGATCACGACGCCCTCGAACACCTGCGTGCGCCGCCTGGTCCCCTCCACCACCTGGAAATGCACCCGCACGCGGTCGCCGGCGTCGAAGGCCGGCGCACGGCGCAGCTGGGCGCTCTCAAGGCTGTCGATTACGGTGCTCATCACGATGGCGCCCGCCGGTTTGCACCGGCAGCGTGGGATCGGCGAGGCCCAGGCAGGCCTGGCACTCCACCGGCACGCCATGGTAGCGAACCGCCTGCTGCCGTCCGGCGGCGCGGCTAGCGACCCGTGTCCTGGAGCCCCTGGAGCCGCGCCGCGCGCGCGCGGCTCTGCGCGATTCGCCACTCGCGGATCTGCGCGTGATGGCCCGACAGCAGGACGTCGGGCACCCGCCATCCGCGATAGTCCGCCGGTCGCGTGTAGTGCGGGTACTCGGGGGCGCCGTCCAGAGCCTGCGTGAACGACTCCTCGACCGCAGAGTCCACGTGCCCGAGCGCCCCGGGGAGCTTGCGCAGGATGGCGTCACACAGGACCATGGCCGGGAGCTCGCCCCCGGCCAAGACGTAGCGGCCGATCGACATCTCGTCGGTCGTGAAGTGGTCCAGGACGCGCTGATCGAAGCCCTCGTAGCGGCCACAGAGCAGCGTCAGCGCGGGCTCCGCCGCCAGCTCGCTGACCAGCCGCTCGTCGAGCAGCCGCCCGGCGGGCGTGAGTGCAATCACGCGACGCTCGGACCGGAGCTCGAGCGGGTCGCGGCCGTAGCGAGCCCGCAGCGCGGCCTCGACGACATCCACGCGAAGCACCATCCCGGCGCCACCCCCGAATGGCGTGTCGTCGACCTGTCCGGCTTTCAGCGGCGTGTGGTCGCGGTAGTTGACGTACTCGAGCCGGTGGCCGTGGCCGAGCGCGCCCGCCACGTGGTGCTGGCGCTCGAACCAGGCGAACGCATCGGGAAACAGGGTGAAGACCTCGACCTCCATCATCCGCCTTCGCGCCCGCCGGGATCGGTGCTCACTCGGCGCCCAGGAACCGCAGGTCGACGTCGATCCGCTTGCGCTCAACGTCGACGGTGCGCACGGCGTCTGTGACCAGTGGCACCAGAAGCTCACCCTGTCCATCCCGCGCCACCTCGAGCACCTCGCACGACGGCAGCGCGAGCAGCCTGACGACCATGCCCACCTCCCGCTCCGCGTCGTGTACATGGCAGCCCACGAGGTCATCGGCCCACCATTCCTCGCCTTCCAGCTCCGGCGCCTCGCCTCGTCGCACAAGCAGCTCCTGCCCGTTGAGTGCCTCGGCCGCCGGTCGGTCCTCGAACCCCTCAAGCGCCAGGATCGGCCGCTGCTCATCGCCCGCTCGGCGCGTAACGCGCGTCGTCCGCCCACCGACCACGACCTCCGCACCCACCCCGAGCAGCATCGATGTCGGCTCGCGCACGTGGAAGCTGCCGTCGAGTCCGTGGGGTCGCCCCACGAAGCCGGCGCGCAACCAGCGGCCAGCGTCATCTGCCATCAGCTGTCGACGATGTCCACGAACACGCGCTGGTTGCGCTTGGCACCGGCGCTCTTGATCACGGCCCGCAGCGCCGAGGCCGTCCGCCCGCCGCGCCCGATCACGTTGCCGTAATCCTCATCGCCCACCGACAGTTCGAGCACGATCGCATCGTCCTCGTGCACCTCGCGGACCTCCACCTGGTCGGGCGCGTCGACGAGCCCGCGCGCCAGGTACTCGAGCAGGTCGCGGACCGAGCTGTCGGCGGTTTGTGCGCCGCCGCCCGCGGTCGCGCCCACTAGCTGATGCCCTGCGTGCGCAGGAGCTTGCGCACCGTCTCCGATGGCTGGGCGCCGCGCGCCAGCCAATCCCGGACCCGCTCCTCGTCCAGCACGATGGTGGAGGGATCGGTCTGGGCGTTGTAGTGACCGACGGTTTCGATCACGCGCCCGTCGCGCTTGGATCGCTGGTCGGCCACGACCACCCGCCAAACGGGATTCTTGTGGGATCCGATTCGTCTCAGTCGCAGTCTTACCGCCATGTGACCGACGAGGTTAGCGTGCGCACGGCGCCCGCGCCGGGGCGAGCACGCAGGGGCGGCGTCAGCGTGCCTGGCGCATCAGCGCGCCCAGGTCGGGCATCCGCCCCTGGGCGACCTGACGCATCACCTTGCGCATCTGCTCGAACTGCTTGATCAGCTGCTTGACCGCGTGCACGTTGGTTCCCGAGCCGTGCGCGATGCGCAGCCGCCGGGAGCCGTTGATCAGCTCCGGGTGACGTCGCTCCTGAGGGGTCATCGACAGGATGATCGCCTGGATGCGGTCGAACTCGCGCTCGTCGACCTTCACCCCCCGCAGCTCCTTGCCCACCCCCGGGATCATCCCGAGCAACGATTGCAGGGGCCCCAGCCGCCGGATCTGGCGCAGCTGGTCGAGGAAGTCATCCAGGCCGAACTCCTGCTTGCGCAGCTTGCGCTCGAGCTCGGCTGCCTGCTGCTCGTCGTAGGCCCCCTCCGCCTTCTCGATCAGCGTCATCACGTCGCCCATCCCGAGGATCCGCTGGGCCATCCGGTCGGGGTGGAAGCGCTCGAACTGATCGAGCTTCTCGCCCATGGAGGCGAACACGATCGGCTTGCCGGTGATCGCCTTCACCGACAGCGCCGCTCCGCCCCGAGCATCGCCGTCCAGCTTGGTCATCACCACGGCGTCGAACTGGACCGTCTCGGCGAACTGCTCGGCAACGGCCACCGCGTCCTGACCGGTCATCGCGTCGACCACCAGCAGCACGTCCTGAGGCTCGGTGACCTTCTTGATCTGCGCGAGCTCGGCCATCAGCCTCTCATCGACGTGCAGCCGTCCGCTGGTGTCGACGATCAGCACATCCTTGCCCTCTAGCTTCGCCCGCTCGCGCGCCCAGGCGGCGATCTTCACCGGATCGGCATCGGTGCCCTGTTCGTAGACGTCGACGCCCGCCTGGTCGCCGAGCTTGACCAGCTGATCGACGGCCGCCGGCCGGTACACGTCGCAGGCGGCGACGGCCACCGAGGAGTGGCGCTGCTCCTTCAGATAGCGCGCGAGCTTCGCGGTGGCGGTCGTCTTGCCGGATCCCTGAAGCCCCGCCATCAGCACCACGGTCGGCGGGCTTGGCGCGAACACCAACTCCTCGGCCTCGCCTCCCATCAGCGCGCTCAGCTCATCGGCGACGATCCCCACCACCTGCTGCCCCGGGTTCAGCTGGCCGATCACGTCGGCGCCCAGCGCCCGCTCTTTGACCGCGGCCGTGAATGTCTTGACGACCTTGAAGTTGACGTCCGCCTCAAGCAGCGCCAGGCGGATCTCGCGCATCGCCGCGTTTATATCCTCCTCGGTCAGGGTGCCGCGACCGCGGACGTCAGTCAGCGTGGACTGGAGCTTCTCGGCCAGCGAGTCGAACATCTTGCCCTGAGCCTAGCCCTCGCCGGTCAGCGGGCGGCCGGGGGCTCGCCGCCGACGCCCTGGATCGCTCGCCGGGGTCCTCCGAGCTGGCTTTCGGCCGCGGCGTCGGCGATCAGGATCCCGTCACGGATCTGTGACATCAGGTCGCCGACCCCGCTGGGGGAGTGCGGCAGCAGGATCGTGTTGGTATGCGACGCCTCGCCCAGCGCGCGGATCATGTCGGTGTACTGGGTGAGGGCGACGAGCGCCATCGCCTCCTT
>DAIQND010000031.1:0-12800 GCA_036788555.1 Solirubrobacteraceae bacterium
AGCGCGCACCAGGAGCTCGAGCGCCTCGTCGGCACGATCCACCAGAACCAGTTCAAGGGCCAGCTCGACCGCCACTGGGCCTACCTCGTCTATGCCGGCCTGTGGTGGGAGCCGCTGCGCGAGGACCTCGACGCCTACATGAACGCGGCCAACGCTCAGGTCACCGGGACGATCGGGATCAAGCTGTACAAGGGCTCGGCGCGGATCGTCACCCGCGAGTCACCCAACGCGGTATACGACCCGCTGCTGGCGAGCTTCGCCGAGTCAGGGGGGCTCTTCTCGCAGGCCGCCTCGCCCGGGTTCATCGAGCTGTGGTCGCTTCAGTCGCGGATGGCCTGGCGGGTCAGGCACGGCGGGAGACTCTCCGAGGAGGAAGAGCTTCCCCCCCGAAATTCCCGCTCCTAGGCAACACAGAGCCCCGAGGCGTCCGCCTCGCCGCCTATGCTCGAACCCGTCGATGAGCCCGAGCTGCGCCCATCTCCACGTCCATTCGGAGTACTCGCTGCTCGACGGCGCGTGCAAGATCGAGAAGCTGGCCGAGCGGGCGGCGGCGTTCGAGCAGCCGGCCCTCGGGCTGACCGACCATGGCGTGATGAACGGCGCCGTGGAGCTGTTCACCGCCTGCCGAAAGCACGGGATCAAGCCGATCTTCGGCTGCGAGGCCTACCTGGTCGATGACCACGCGCGGCGGGCGCCCGGCCGGCTGGAGCGCTTCCACCTGACGCTCCTGGCCGCGACTCCGGCCGGCTACCGCAACCTGGTCAAGCTTTCCTCGGTCGGGTTCCTGGAAGGGTTCCAGCGGGGCAAGCCGTCGGTCGACATGGACCAGGTGGCGGCGCACGCCGAGGGCGTGATCGCGCTGACCGGCTGTTTGCAGAGCCGCTTCTGCCGGTACCTGCTGGACGGCCGCCGTGACGACGCCCGTGCCCACGCGCACCAGCTGATCGACGCGTTCGGCTCCGAGAACGTGTACTTCGAGGTCCAGGAGAACGGGCTGGCCGAGCAGGAGCGGGCCAACCAGGGGATCGCCGCGATAGCCCGGGAGCTCGGGCGGCCGCTCGTGGGCACCGGGGACGTCCACTACCTGCGCCGTGAGGACTACCACAACCATGCGGCGCTGCTGTGCGTCCAGACGAAGTCGACGCTCAGCCAGCCGAAGATCAGCTTTGAGACCAACGAGTTCTACCTGCGCTCCAACGAGGAGATGGCGGGCGCGTTCGCGCAGTGGCCCGAGGCGCTGGCCACCAGCCTCGAGATCGCCGAGCGCTGCGACGTCGAGCTCGAGCTCGGGCGCCAGCTGATCCCCCGCTACCCGACGCCCGACGGCTCGCCGGAGGGCGAGTACCTGCGGACGCTGGTGCACGCCGGTCTGTGCGAGCGCTATGGGGACCCGCCGCCGGCGGAGGCGATCCAGCGGGCCGACTACGAGCTCTCGGTGATCGAGAAGATGGGCTTCAGCGGCTATTTCCTGATCGTCTGGGACTTCGTCAAGTACGCCAAGGACTCGGGAATCGCGGTCGGGCCGGGCCGCGGATCGGCGGCCGGCTCGATCGTCGCCTACTGCCTGCGGATCACCGACGTCGATCCGCTGCGCTACGGGCTGCTGTTCGAGCGCTTCCTGAACCCCGAGCGGGTGTCGATGCCGGACATCGACATCGACTTCTCCGTCCGCGGCCGGGAGCGCGTGATCCGCTACGTGACCGACAAGTACGGCAAGGAGTCGGTGGCTCAGATCGTGACCTTCGGCAAGATGTTCCCGCGCGCGGCCACCCGCGACGCCGCGCGGGTGCTGGGCCACGACTACGGGGCCGGTGACCGGCTGGCGAAGCTGATCCCCGACCCGGTGATGGGGCGCCCGCCGAGCTTCAAGGACTGTCTGGCTCCGGGCCAGCCGCTGCGCGCCGAGGTCGACCGCGACGGCACGGCCAAGCAGATCGTCGACGTCGCCCGGGGGCTTGAGGGCATCGTCCGCAACTCCTCGATCCACGCGGCCGCGGTGGTGATCGCCGACCGGCCGCTGACCGAGATCGCGCCGCTGCAGATCGCCGAGGCGGGGACCGATGAGCAGGGGGAGAAGGTCTACCGCACGGTCACCCAGTTCACGATGAAGCCGATCGAGCAGATCGGACTGCTCAAGATGGACTTCCTGGGGCTGCGCAACCTCGACGTGATCGAGGACGCGCTCGACATCATCGAGCGCTCCACCGGCGAGCGGCCGGACATGACCACGCTCCCGCTGGACGACGCCAAGACCTACGAGATGATGGCCCGCGGCGACTCGATCGGGGTGTTCCAGTTCGAGTCCGAGGGGATGCGGGAGGCGCTCAAGAAGGTGCGCCCGGACGAGTTCGACGACCTGGTCGCGCTCAACGCGCTGTATCGCCCCGGGGCGATGGACCAGATCCCCACCTACGCCCGCGGCAAGCACGATCCCGAGTCGATCTCCTATCCCGACGAGCGGCTGCGCCCGATCCTGGAGGCGACCAAGGGCGTGATCCTCTACCAGGAGCAGGCGATGCAGATCGCCAAGGACATCGCGGGGTTCAGCGGCGCCAAGGCCGACGACCTGCGCAAGGCGATCGGCAAGAAGAACCGGGAGGCGATGGCCAAGCTCAAGCCCGAGTTCGTGGCCGGCTGCCGCGCGTCGGGGACCTCGGAGGCCGTCATCGAGCAGCTGTGGACGACCAACGAGCGCTCGGCGGACTACTCGTTCAACCGCTCACACGCTGCCTGCTATGCGCTGATTGCGTACCGCACCGCGTGGCTGCGCGCCAACTACCCGGCGGAGTACATGGCGGCGCTGATCTCCTCGGTGATGGACACGAAGGACAAGGTTCCGTTCTTCGTCGCGCAGACCGAGCAGATGGGGATCGCGATCCTCCCGCCTGACGTGAACCTCTCAGACCACGAGTTCGTGGTCGTCGACGGGAACATCCGCTTCGGGCTGGATGCGGTCAAGGGAGTGGGGTACGCCGCCGTGGAGGCGATCAAGCGTGCCCGCGAGGAGGGCGGCCCCTTCCGTGACCTCTGGGACTTCTGCGCCCGCGTCGATAACCGGGCGGTGAACAAGAAGGCGATCGAGGCGCTGATCAAGTGCGGGGCCTTCGGATCGACCGGCGCCAGCCGCAAGGGGATGCTCCAGGTCCTCGAGCAGGCCCAGGGCGCGGGCCAGAAGGCCCAGCAGGACGCGCTGATCGGGCAGGGGTCGATCTTCGACCTCGGGTTGGACAGCGCGGCCGGCGGCGCGCCTCCCAGCCTCACCCCGAGCCACGCACCGATCCCCGGCATCGAGTTCGACCGGGCCGAGCTGCTGGCGGCCGAGAAGGAGTCGCTCGGGCTGTTCATCTCCGAGCACCCGCTCAAGCAGATCCGGGTGGCGATGGCCGCACGGGCCGACTGCTCCCTGGCCGAGGTCTCCGCCCGCAAGGACGGCGAGTGGGTCACCGTCGGCGGGATGCTCGCGCAGGCCAAGCGAATCCGCACCAAGAAGGGCGACCCGATGATGTTCGCCACCCTCGACGATTTGGAGGGATCGGTCGAGCTCGTGATCTTCGGCAAGGCGCTGGCGGCCAACGAGGACGCGGCGGTCGACGACGCGATCGTGCTCGTCCGGGGCCGCGTCGACCACAAGGACCGGGAGAAGACCTGCATCGTAGTGCAGCAGATCGAACGCTTCGACCCCACCCCGGAGGAGATCCACGAGGCGGCCGAGCAGGCGGCCAAGCAGGTTGTGCTGCCCAGCGCGCTGCGTCTTCGCCTCGACGCGCGCGAGCTGCCGGCCTCGGCGCTGGTCGAGCTCAAGGAGCTGCTCTCAGGCTTCCCGGGGGAGTGCGATGTGGTGGTGGAGCTTGAGACCTCCTCGGGCGCGCGGCGGTTGCGGCTCGGCACGGAGTTCCGCGTCGCTCGCGGCGCGGCGCTGAACGCCGAGCTCGACGCGCTGCTGGGTGACGCGATGCTGAGCGACGCTCCGGAACGCGCCGTGGAGCCGGCGGCGGTGGCCGCCTCGGCCTGAGGCTATTCGGGCACCCATGGGCCGTGCCAGCGGCCGAAGCCACGCACGAGGTCGTCGGCCTGCTCGGGGCCCCATGATCCCGGCTCGTAGCGCTGCACTGGCGGCGGGGAGTCGAGCAGCGGCTGGACGATCCGCCAGGTCTCGTCGACCATGTCGTTTCGGATGAAATACGTGCTGTTGCCCTCGATTCCGGCGCGCAGCAGCACCTCGTAGGGGGTGGGCCCTTCGCCGCCCTCCTCGGCGAACTGCATGTCGAGCTGGATCTCGCCCGTGCCCTGCGCGTCGGCGCGATGGGCGTCGAGGATGATCCGGATCCCGCTGCCGGGGTCGATTCTGACCACGAGCTGCCCCGGCTCCGGGCGCCGGCCCGTCTGGGGGAGGAAGCGCATCCGGGGGGCATGCCTGAACACCAACCGGATCTCGGTCTCGGTGACCGGCAGGCGCTTACCGGTCCGGATGAAGAACGGCACGCCGGCCCAGCGCCAGTTGTCGACCTCGAGCCGCAGGGCCGCGTAGGTCTCGGTGGTGGAACCGGAGGCGACCCCGTTGATCTTCCGGTAGCCGTCGTACTGCCCGCGGACGTAGCGCTCGGGGTCGGCGTCGTTCGTCGCCCGGAACACCGCGAGCCTCGAGTCCTTGAGCGTCTCCGCGTCTCCGCCCGAAGGCGGCTCCATGGCGGCCGCGGCCAGTACCTGCAGCAGGTGGTTCTGCACCACGTCGCGCAGTGCGCCTACGGGGTCGTAGAAGTGGCCGCGATCCTCCACCCCGAACGTCTCCGCCATCGTGATCTGCACCGACGAGACGTAGTTGCGGTTCCACACCGGCTCGAGCATCGTGTTGGCGAACCGCAGGTAGAGGAACTCCTCCAGCGGCATCTTTCCCAGGAAGTGGTCGATCCGGTAAAGCTGCGATTCATCGATGAACTCGTGGAGCTCGTCGGCCAGCTTCGCGGCCGAGGCGCGATCGTGGCCAAACGGCTTCTCGACGATGACCCTCTGCCCGTGCGAGAGGAGCTCGGCCTTGGCGAGGCCCTCGACCACGGTCGCGAACAGCGAGGGCGGGATCTCCAGATAGAAGGTGGGGTTGTGGAGGCCGTCCAGTTCCTTGACCAGGCGCTGGTAGGTCTTCTCCTCTGAGAAGTCGCCGCTGAGGTAGCGCAGCTGGCTGGCGAACTGGTCGAACACCCGCTCGTCGAGCGGCTCCCCGGTCGCCTCGATCGACTGCTTGGCGTGATCGCGCAGCTGCTCGACGCTCCAGTCATCAACCGCCACGCCGATCACCGGACACGGGAGCAGGTCACGCTCGCACAGGCGATAGAGCGAGCGGAAGGTCATCTTCTTCGCCAGGTCGCCCGTGATGCCGAACACCACCAGGGCGTCGGCCAACTGGGAGGAATCGCCGCTCGTCACCGTCGGCAACCTACCCGGCGCGGCGGGTTCGTGACGCGGCACCCGCGCGGGATGCGCCAGCGCCGCGTGAAGCGGCACGAGCCCGGGCCGCCCTGCCTCGGGCCAGCAGCTGCTTGGCCTTCGCCACGTCTTGGGCGGCGGGCGCGCCGCCGTCGTGGCCGGTCTCGAGCAGGCACGGCAGCTGCTCGAACCGCGGCTCGGAGAGGAACGTGGCACAGCCGTGGTCCCCGAGCTCCCCCTCGCCCAGCAGCGCATGCCGGTCACGGTTGGAGCCCAGTGGGGTCACCGAGTCGTTGAGGTGCAGCGCCCCCAGCCGATCCAGCCCGACCAGCCGGTCGCAGTCATCCAGCGCCGCCGCGAGACCATCCGGGGTGGAGACGTCATAACCAGAGGCGTAGAGATGACACGAGTCCAGGCATACGCCCAGGCGCCGCTGTCCGCCCGCCGCATCGAGCAGCTCGGAGAGCTCCTCGAAGGAGCGCCCGAGCGTGCCGCCGGCGCCGGCGGTGTCCTCGAGAAGCAGCGGGCAGCGGTCGGTTTCTGAGAGAGCCTCGGCGATCACCTCGCCCGCCCGCCTGATCGCCTTGGAGACGTCGCCTTGCTTGGCCGAGCCCGGGTGCAGCACGACTCCGGCGGCACCGATGCCTGCGCCGACCCGCAGCGACTGGATCAGCGACGTCAGCGACTTGACGCGGATCTCCCGGTCCTCGGAGGCGCAGTTGAGCAGGTACACGGCGTGAATCAGCACGACCTTGATCGGGGTCGCCTCGAGCGCCTCCCGGAAAGCCGCGTAGTCCTCCTCGCCGTAGGCGGTCGGGCGCCACATCCGCGGCGATTGGTTGAAGATCTGGATCGCCTCGCAGCCACGCTCCACTCCCCGTTGCACCGCTTTTCGGAGTCCTCCGGCCTGAGAGACATGAGCGCCAATTAGCATGCGAGAGAATGCGGGTCCGTTTCGCCCCCTCTCCGACCGGCGCGCTGCACATCGGCAGCGCCCGCACCGCGCTGTACAACTGGCTGCTGGCGCGGGGTGGAGGCGGAAGCTTCCTGCTGCGGATCGAAGATACCGACCGCGAGCGATCGACCCCCGAGAACGTCCATCAGATCTTCGACGTCCTGCGGTGGCTGAATCTCGACTGGGATGAGCAGCCGGTGTTCCAATCCGAGCGCTCAGCGCGCCACCGCGAGGCGCTCGAGCAGCTGCTGGCGGGCGGCCACGCCTACCGCTCGACCGCTACCGCCGAGGACGTGAAGGCCTTCAAGGAGCGTCACGGCTTCGACCGGGGATTCCGCGGCGAGGCTGAAGGCACCGGCGCGGTCCGCCTGCGGGTGCCGGACACCGGCGAGACGGTGGTTGACGACGTGATCCGAGGCCAGGCGAGATTCCCCAACGCGAGCATGGACGATCCGGTGATCGCGCGGGCCGACGGCTCGCCGCTCTACAACTTCGCCGTGGCGGTCGACGATCTCGACGCGGGCATAAGCCACGTGGTCCGCGGAGAGGACCATCTGTCGAACACGCCCAAGCAGCTGCTGGTCGTCGAGGCGCTGGGGGCGGAGCCTCCGCGCTACGCGCACCTGCCGTTGCTGCTGGGGCCCGACGGGCGCAAGCTGTCAAAGCGTCATGGCGCCGCTTCGGTGCAGGAGCTCCGTGACGCGGGATACCTGCCGGAGGCGGTCGACAACTACATCGCGCTGCTGGGCGCCGGGTTCGCGTCCGACGAGGAGATCTTCAGCCTCGATGAGCTCGCCGAGCGCTTTCGCCTGGAGCGCGTGTCGAAGAACCCGGCCGTGTTCGACGAGCGCAAGCTGCGCCACATGAACGGCTACTACATCCGTCACCTCGGCGTCGACGAGCTGACGCGGCGCCTTGAGGGGTTCACCGGGCGCACGGGTCTGCGGCCGGCGGTGGAGATCGCCGCCGAGAAGATCCAGACGCTGGCGGAGCTGTGGCCGCTGGTCTCGTTCCTGTACGACGGCCCCCGCGACGATCCCACGGCGTTTGAGCGGGTGATCTGCGCAGACGGCGGACCCGACTCGCTGGCCGAGGCCCGTGCCGCGCTGGCCGAGGCCGCGCCGTTCACCGTGCAGACGGTCGAGCAGGCGCTGCGCGGGGTGGTCGAGCGGCGGGGCGTCAAACCGGGACAGGTGTTTCAGCCGGTGCGGGTGGCGATCGCCGGCAGCACGATCTCGCCCGGGATCTTCGAGAGCGTCGCCCTGCTCGGGCGCGACGAAACGCTGGCGCGGATCGACCGCGCCCTGGCGCGGGCCGGGGAAGAGTGCCATGGCCGCGGATAGCCGTCGCTCCCCGGGCCTAAACCGGGAACCTGGAAGTGCCGATACGAAAGTCGTCCAGGGGGCTCCGCCAAGCCTTCTTTACTCCAATGAAAACGCCCACTCCTCCCAGCGCACCGTGGTGGCACTGACAGCGGTCCCCGGGCCAACGGATCCGTACGCCGCCCGGGAGCACCATCACAACGAGGGCCACGGCCGCCGGCTGACGGCTGCCTTCGAGGCGCTGGAGGCGTTTCCGGCGCTGGCCGCCTCACGCAATCAGGTGATGCGGCTGTTCGACTCCGGCGAGCCCTCGCCCGCCGACGTGGTCGCGGCGGTGGAGGGGGATGTGGCGCTGGCGGTGAGCGTCCTGCGCCTGGCCAACCAGATCGAGGCGCGCAGCCGGGGCCGGGTCGACAGCATCGTCAAGGCGGTAGATGTGCTCTCGCTGCACGGCGTGCGGACGATCGCCAGCCGTGCGCGCACCTTCGACTTCTTTCAGCGCAACGCCCTGTGGAAGGGGATGCCCGAGCGCTTCCGCCTGCACGCGATCGCCACCCAGCGCGCAGCTGACCGGATCGGGCGCGAGGTCGGATTCGACGGTCGTGACCGCCTGATGGTCACCTCGCTCCTGCACGACATCGGCAAGCTCGTCCTCGTCCAGGCGTACCCCGGCTATCCCCGGCAGGTTCACGCCGACGCGCGAACACCCGAGGATCGTTTGGCCGCGGAGCGTCGAGAGCTTGGCGTCGATCACGCCCTGGTCGGCGGCGTGCTCGCCCGGCGGTGGAGCCTCCCCAAGACCGTGGCCAGCACGATCGAGCGCCACCATTCGGCCGAGTGCGAGGGGGAGACGGCGATCATCCGGCTGGGCGACATGCTCGCGCACTACACGCTTGCCGGCTCGATCTCGCCCAGCGAGCTGCTCAAGGTGGCGCGGATGGTGGGAATCAAGCCCAACCAGCTTCGCGAGGTCATGTACGAGCTGCCGCTCTCCGGTGGAGACACCCGGCCCCGGCGGATCGACCCGTGCCCGATGTCCGCACGCGAGCTTGACGTGGTGCGGCGCCTGGCCCGAGGCATGGTCTACAAGCAGATCGCCTCCGAGATGGGCCTCTCCACCAGCACCATCCGCACCCACCTGCACAACATCTACGGCAAGCTGGGCGCGCGCGACCGCGCCCAGGCGGTGCTGATTGCGACCGAGCGGGGCTGGATCTAGCCGGGTAGCTGACAGCCGCGCCCCGCCGCGGCTGACATCATCGATTCGTGATCTCGATCACCAGCAAATCGCCGTACGCGCTGGCGGCGCTGGTCGAGCTATATCGCTGCGGCCAGCGGGGTCCAGTGCCGATCGGCGAGCTGGCGCGCCGGCGCAACATCCCGGTCCAGTTCCTCGAGCAGCTGTTCGCGACGCTGCGCAAGGGCGGCGTGCTGCGCTCTCATCGGGGGGTCAAGGGCGGATACTCGTTCGCCCGCTCACCGACGGAGGTGAGCGTGCTTGAAGTCGTGGAGCTGCTGGACGGACCGCTCGGTCAGGGCGCGGCGGGGATCTTCGGTCAGGCGGCCGACGCCGCTCGGGCCGTGCTCGCGGCCGCCACGGTGGCCGAAGCGGCCGATGCCGAGGCCCGCGCCGCCGGTGCCGCCATGTACCACATCTAGTCCTGGTCGCGGATACCCTGGAAGGAGTCTGATGGCGCGCGGAGTGAGACAGGCGGGGCGGGTGGCGGCGCGCTGGCCGGTGCTGGTCGCCATCGCCGTGGCGCTGGCGTCAGCCGGAGGGTTCAGCACCGCGCTCGCCGCCGGCTCGGCCCGTGCGGACCGGGTTCGCGTCGGGCCGCCGCCACCGCTGGCCTCGGCTGCGAGCGCCGGAGCGGTGGCGGCATCGCTGCGGCTGCACCTGACGGTAGCGCTGAAACCGCGCGATCCCGCGGGTCTGGCCGCGTACGCACGCGCGGTTTCGACTCCTGGATCGCCGCTTTACCACGTGTATCTCACGCCGCACCAGTTCGCCGTCCGGTTCGGGGCCACGCCCACCGTGGTGGGCACGGTCGAGCGCTCACTGCGCGCCCATGGCCTGACCCCGGGGAGCGTCAGCGTCAACCGCCTCGGGATTGCCGTCAGCGGCAGCGCCGCCGGCGTCGAGCGCGCGTTCGCGCTCACGCTGCGCCGGGTGGCGGTGCCCGGCGGCCGGCGCGCGGTCGTGGCCAGCGCCGCGCCGGCGCTCGACGCCGAGATCGCGCCTGACGTGCAGGCGGTCATCGGCCTGAACGGCGTGTCGGCGCCCAAGCCGCTGCTGGTCCGCGGGTCCGGCCATCCCGCGGCGCGGGCGGCGTTGCACGCCGCGGGCGACGGGCCGCAGCCGTGCGCGGCGGCGAGCGCCGCCGCGACCGCGCAGAACGCCTACACCGCCGACCAGGTCGCCTCGGCGTACGGGTTCGATGCACTGTATGCCGACGGCAACCAGGGCGAGGGCCAGACGATCGCGATCTTCGAGCTCGAGCCCTACGACGCCAACGACATCCGCGCCTACCAGGATTGCTACGGAACCAACGCCTCGGTCAGCAACGTCATGATCGACGGGGGGCCGGCCAGCGGCGGCCCCGGATCCGGCGAGGCTGCACTCGACATCGAACAGGCGATCGGCCTGGCGCCCAAGGCCACGTTCCTGGTCTACGAGGGCCCGAACACAGGCAGCAACGCGCCCGGCTCCGGACCGTACGACACCCTGAGCGCGATCGTCAGCCAGGACCGCGCGCACGTGGTATCGATGTCGTGGGGCCAGTGCGAGCAACTGCAGGGCTCGAGCGTGCTGGGAGCGGAAAACACGCTGTTCGAGGAGGCGGCGGCCCAGGGGCAGTCGGTGGTGTCCGCCACCGGCGACGAGGGCTCCGAGGATTGCAACGGCACCAACGGCGTCGCGGACAACGAGTTGGCGGTCGACGATCCGGGCAGCCAGCCATTCGTCACCGGGGTGGGCGGCACGACGATGATCAGCGCCGGGCCTCCCCCGACCGAGACGGTCTGGAACCATCAGGGCGCCACCGCCGGGCCGCTGATCGGGCAGGGCGGCGCCGGGGGTGGCGGTGTCTCGCGGGCGTGGAAGATGCCCGGTTATCAGTCCAACGCTGCCGGGTCGCTGAACCTGATCAGCCGCTACTCCTCGGGATCCCCGTGCCGCAACTCCGGCGGGTACTGCCGTCAGGCTCCTGATGTCGCCGTCGACGCGGACCCGGCCCGGGGCTACATCTTCTACTGGAACGGCTCAGGCCAGGCCTCCGGGATGCCTCAGGGCTGGCAGGCGGTGGGCGGCACCAGCGCCGGAGCGCCGCTGCTGGCGGCGCTGCTGGCCGACGCCGACTCGAGTCCCGCCTGCCACGGGTCGGCGATCGGCTTCGCCAACCCGGCGCTGTATGCGGCCGCCAGCGCCAGCTACGGCACGTACTTCAACGACATCGGAACCGGCGACAACGACTTCACCGCAGCCAACGGGGGTCTGTACCCGGCCGCTCCCGGCTATGACATGGCGAGCGGCCTGGGCTCACCCCGCGCGGGACCGCTGGCGGCGGCGCTGTGTGCCGGTGCGCTGCGGGTCATCAATCCGGGGACGCAGATCTCGACGCGCGGGCAGGCGGTATCGCTGGCGGTCCTGACCACGGCCGCGCGGGGAGCCAAGCTGCAGTTCTACGCCACGCAGCTGCCACCCGGCCTGTCGATCTCGAAGTCCACCGGCCGCGTCAGCGGGCGCCCGCGCCGCACGGGCACCTGGCTGGTGGGGATCGCCGCGGTTGACGGGAACGGGTCCCTGCGTGCGGCGTTCTTCGGCTGGCGGATCGTCGCCGCGCCGCAGGTGTCGCACCTGGCGCTCTCGGGAGTCGCGGGGCGGCGGCCGCGGCTGTCCTTCACGGTCGCCGCCGGACGCGGAGCGCCGGCGCTGAAGACGATCGTGATCCGGGCCTCGGGTGGTCTCAGCTTCGCTCCGGGCCGTGTCACGGTGACCCAGCCCAACGGCCGGCGAATCGCCGTCTCCGCCCGCCCGGCCGGCGGGCGCCTTCGGGTCGTGCTGGCGCTCGCCGCCGTGCGGATCCGGGTGACCGTCGCCTACGGCGCGATTCGCAGCACCGCCGCATTGGCCTCCGCGGTTCGCCGCCACCGCCCGCCGGCGGTGACCGTGACGGTGTTCACCACCGACACGTTCGGTCACGGCATGGCGGCGCGGGTGCGGATCAGACCCCGTGGCTAGGCGATGTGGGGCCGACGTGCCGTAGCGTTGGCCAGCCGGTGTCGCCGATCCCCACCAACATCGCCGAGCATGTCGGCCGCACGCCGATGGTGCAGCTGACCCGGATTGCCGCCGGGCTTGGCGTCGAGCTGTTCGGAAAGCTCGAAGCGCTGAACCCGGGGGGCAGCGTCAAGGACCGCATCGGGGTGGCGATGATCGGAGCGGCCGAGGCCGAGGGCAGGATCGAGCCGCGGCGCACCACGATCGTCGAGGCCACCAGCGGCAACACCGGGATTGCGCTGGCGTTCGTGTGTGCGGCCAAGGGCTATGACCTGATCCTGACCCTGCCGCAGGGCATGAGCCGCGAGCGAGAGGGCCTGCTGCGACTCTACGGTGCCCGCGTCGAGCTGACCGAATCGCTCGGGGGAATGACCGAAGCGGTGCAGGCCGCCCAGGCGCTCGCCCAGAGCGAGGACGTCTTTCTGCCTGACCAGTTTTCCAATCCGGCGAACCCCGAGATTCACCGCCGCACGACCGGGCCGGAGATCCTGGCCGCGATGGAGGGACGCGTCGACGTACTGGTCGCGGGCGTCGGCACCGGTGGGACGATCACCGGAGCCGGCGAGGTTCTGAAGTCGCGCAACCCGGAGTGCCTGGTGGTGGCCGTCGAGCCCAGCGCCTCGGCTGTGCTCTCGGGCCAGCCGGCCGGGCCTCACAAGATCCAGGGCATCGGCGCCGGGTTCGTGCCCGCGGTCCTCAACCGCGAGGTCGTCGATGAGGTGGTGGCGGTGGACGACGAGGACGCGATCGAGACCGCCCGCCGCCTTGCCCGGCTCGAAGGGGTGCTGGCGGGAGTCTCGGGGGGCGCCGCGACGTGGGCCGC
>DAIQND010000031.1:12810-17191 GCA_036788555.1 Solirubrobacteraceae bacterium
TGGTGCACCGGCGACACCGGGATGATGGGGATCTCCTGGGGCGCGTTCGCCGCGCTGCAGGTCGCGGCCCGAGACGGCCTGCGCGGGGCGCGGATCGTGGTGGTGCTGCCGGACTCCGGTGAGCGCTACGTCTCGACGCCGTTCTTCGCGCCGTAGCCGGCGGCTACGCTGTCCTCATGTCCGGGCATGGATCCCTGGAGGGCGCCGTCGCCGAGATCCGCCGCGCGGTGGCGGCGGCGCGAGATCGCGATCCCGCCGCCCGCGGCGTGAGCGGCCTCGAGATCCTGGCGACCTGGCCCGGGGTTCACGCGCTCCTGGCTCATCGGCTCGCCCACGCCCTGTGGCGAGGCGGCGTCCCGCTGCTCCCGCGGCTGATCGCGGCGGTCGCCCGTTCGCTCACCGGCGTTGAGATTCACCCTGCGGCGAGGATCGGGCCGGACCTGTTCATCGACCACGGCATGGGGGTCGTGATCGGCGAGACGGCGGAGATCGGCGAAGCGGTCACGATCTATCAGGGGGTGACGCTCGGCGGGACCGGGTTTGCCACCGGCAAGCGCCATCCGACCGTGCAGGACAACGTGACGATCGGGTCCGGTGCCCGCCTGCTGGGGCCGATCACGGTCGGACACGGATCGAAGATCGGCGCCAACAGCGTCGTCATCCACGACGTGCCCCCGAACTCCACGGTGGTGGGCAACCCTGGCCATCCAGTGCGCGTGGAGGGGCGCCGGCCGGAGGGTCCGGACGCCGACTGGGTGCACCTTCCGGATCCGATCGCCGACGCGATCAAGGCGCTGGCCGCCCGGATCGCGGATCTTGAGAGCCGATCGGCGCCGGATGCGCAGAACGGCTCAGCGCGCGCCGCGCCGGATCAGCCCGGCGGTCGCTCGGCCCGCTCGATCGGGCCCAATCCAGCCGGCGGCTAGTACCCGGTCCGTCGGCGTTCGGCGCTCTGGACCCGCTCGGCCTCGACCGGTGAGAACGGCAATTCCGGGTCCTCGTCCTCGCCGAAGTTCAGCCGGGAGCGAACCAGATACAGGGGCCTGCCCTTGACCTCGTCGTAGATCCGGCCCACGTACTCGCCGATGATCCCGATCGCGATGAGCTGCACGCCTCCGAGCAGCAGGACAGCGATCGTGATGGTTCCGAAGCCGGGCAGGTAGGAGCCCACGAGGTGCAGGATGATCACCACCGGAATCGCGATCAGCGCGAGCGTCGAGACCAGGAACCCGAACAGCGTCGCCAACTGCAGCGGGCGATGGGAGAACGAGAAGATCGCGTCCAGCGAGAACCGGAGCATCTTCGACAGCGTGTACTTCGTCTCGCCCGCGTAGCGGGGGTCACGGCGGTAGGGAACGGCCGCCTGGCGATAGCCGACCCACACGGTCATTCCCCGCAGGAAACGGTCGCGCTCCCGCATCGAGAGCAGCGCGTTGAGCGGACGCCGGTCGAGCAGGCGAAAGTCACCGGAATTGTGCTGAAGCTTGACCTGGGTCAGCTTGTCGAACAGCTGGTAGAACCAGCGCGCGGTTGCCAGCTTGAAATACGACTCCCCCTCCCGATGCTCGCGGACGGCGTAGACGACGTCACACCCGGCGCGCCAGTGGTCGAGCATCCGGGGGATCAGCTCGGGCGGGTCCTGGAGATCGGCGTCGAGCATCACGACCGCGTCGCCGCGGGCATGATCGAGGCCGGCGGTCAGCGCCGTCTGGTGCCCGAAGTTCCGCGACAGGTAGACGACGTGGACCCGCGGATCGTGGGCAGCCAGCCGCCCGAGGATGGCCGCCGTTGCGTCGCTCGAGCCGTCGTCGACCAGCACCAGCTCGAACTCGAACCCGGCCAGCGCCTTGGCGACCCGGGAGTGGAACTCCTCGATCAGCTCCTGCTCGTTGTAGACCGGCGCGACGACGCTCAGCAGGCCGAGCGTGCGCGGGCCCCCGCCGTCGGCAGCGATGTCATCTTCGTAGGGAACGGTGTCAGCCATCAGAAGACCCTTACGTGGGGGACGTAGCCGACGAGCTGGAGCACGGCGACCACCCACGTGGTCGCGAGCGCAACGCGCCACAGTCGGTGATCGCGGGCCAGCGCGGCCAGCGGCAGCAACCACACTACATACCAGGGGAGCAGAGAGCTGGCGGTTATCAGCAGCGCCAGCGCGGTCCAGGCCCCCGCGTCGATCCAGTCGACCGTCCCGCGCCAGGTTTGCCGCAGCAGCCAGACGCAGGCGAGCACGAACAGGGCGGCGAGCACGTCGCCCACCACGTGGCCGGTCGAGGTGCCGAGAAGACCGCCGATGAATCCGGGAATGCTGTGCCAGTCACCCTCGCTCTGCACCTTCTGGAGGGTGTCGAACAGATGCAGGGGACCGGTGCCGAACCACAGGAACGAGAGCCCGACCAGCAGCGCCACAGCCGCCCCGGCGCCGACCGCGATGTCGCGGCGGCGGTGCCGCCCGCGCCTGCCATCCGCGCCGGCGAGCGCGAACGCCAGCATCACGCCGGCGGTGAGCTTGACGGCAGCCGCGGTGACGATCATCGCGCTGCCTGAGCGCTCGCGGTGGGCGAGCATCAGGTACACCCCCGCCATCAGCATGACCATCATCAGCAGGTCGTTATGACCGCCGCCGACCCCGTAGATCACCACCAGCGGGTTGAGACCGACGAGCGCCGCGGCCTTCACCGGATTGACGCCGCGCAGGCGCGCGGCCTGCCAGACCAGCGCGATCGTCCCCAGGCTGGCGAGCGCGGCGATCGCCTTATACGCGAGCACGCTGCCCGCGATCGACAGCGGCGCGAGCACATAGCTCAGGGCGGTGAACAGCGGGCCATAGACGGTCGGCGTGTAGCTCCACTTCGCGCTGATGTAGGGAAACAGAGGATCCAGCGCCAGCGCGTGCGGACCCGCGACGTACGGGTTGGCGGCATACAGGCGCGGCATGCGCCCGTAGAACTGGTAGCTGAAGATGTCGGTGGAGAGCAGCGGGGGTGCCAGCAGCACGAGCGCGTGCATGGCGGCAATCGTGATCAGCACCGTGCGCGCCGACAGCCGCTCGGCGGCACCCGCGGCGACGGTGTAGGAGACGAGCATCAGACCGAGGACGGCAATCAGCGCGTAGTCGCCCAGGTCGATGCCGGTGTTGCCGAACGGGCCGGCCAGGAAGCTCGGGATCGGCCGGAGGGTCTCCGGCAGCAGCATCGAGGTCTGAGCGGCCCCGAGCGCCACCGCCAGCGTCGTCAGGATCAGCGCGCCGAGCGCCAGCGGTCCCGCCAGCTCGCTGAGCGAGCGGGCACGGACACCGAGCGCGCGAGTGGCGACCGGGCGGTCGTGGATCTCGAGCGCGCCGGATTCGGTGGCGCCGAGTGGCTCGTGGACGCTCATCGCGGTAAGGATGCCGGGCTCGACATTACGCTTAACTTAGAAGGGGCAGCTTTAGCGGGGGTTATCTTGGGGCTCAGCCAGGAGTCTCGCCGGCCGTGTCGTAGAGGCCGGCATCAGCCGCCGATCGGCTGCCGTCGTGCCGCTCCCACCGCGGCGCGGACGCCGCGGCGCAGGCGGGGGACGAGCCACATGGCTTCCAGCGCGATGCGGGTCGACATCTTGCTCGTGCCCTCGGTGCGGTCGACAAACACGATCGGAACCTCTTTTACCCGAAATCCGGCCATCAGCGCGCGGTAGGTGACCTCGATCTGGAATACGTATCCCTCGGCGCGCACGCTCGGCAGGTCGATCGCCTCGAGGACTTCACGGCGGATGCACTTGAACCCGCCCGTCAGGTCACGAACGTCAACCCTCAGGATCAGGCGCGCATACAGGCTCCCGCCGCGGCTGATGATCCTGCGGGTCCTACCCCAGTTGCGCACACCGCCGCCGTCCACGTACCTCGACCCCAGCACGAGATCGGCGTCGGCGGCCGCCTGCAACAGGTCGCCGAGGTAGCGAGGATCGTGCGAGAAGTCCGCGTCCATCTCGAATATAAGCTCCGCGCCGCCCTGCAGTGCGTGCGCGAATCCGGCCAGGTAGGACTGGCCCAAGCCGCTCTTGACCGGCCGGTGCAGAACCTCGACGGTGCCGAGCTCATCTGCCAGCTGGTCGGCGAGCTCGCCGGTGCCGTCCGGGGAGCCGTCGTCGACGATCAGGATCCGGTGCTCTGCGGGCGCTACGCGCTCGAGCTCGGCGTCGGCTGCGCGGACGATGCGCTCGACGTTCATCGCCTCGTTGTAGGTGGGCATCACGATCCAGATCCGTGCAGGCATGCGCTGGGATCGTAATGACGGCTTCGGGGCACCCGCCGGGCGGCGAGCGTGCAGCTGGCCTCGCGCCGGTCGCGCCGCCCGAGGCGGTTCCTCAGCGCCTCACGTATGCGACGCGGTTCCAGCTCGGC
>DAIQND010000032.1:0-17065 GCA_036788555.1 Solirubrobacteraceae bacterium
GGGTCAGGCGAGATGCTCAAGCGTGCACGTAGATCGCCGCGGCCAGGAAGGTGACCCCGAACATCACGAGGCACAGTGCCCCGGCGATGATCCCGGAGCGGAGGTTCTTGCGAGCGAGTCGGCGATCCATCTCGGCCAGCAGAGACTACAGCTTCACGTCGGCGACCATCGCACCGAACAGCAGCGCCAGGTAGGCCAGTGAGAACAGATAGAGACGCAGCGCGGTGCGGCGGTCGGCCCGCCGGTAGAGCAGCAGCGCACCGGCGATGAACGCCAGCCCGAGGACGATCGAAGCCACCAGGTACGTCCCGCCGAAGGCGCCCGCGCAGAACGGGAGCTGTGAGATCGCATACAGGAGCAGGGTGTAGAGCAGGATCTGCCGGCGCGTCTCGTGCTCCCCGCGGACCACGGGCATCATCGGCACCGAGACCTTGGCGTACTCGTCCTTCATCAGCAGGCTGAGCGCCCAGAAGTGAGGGGGCGTCCAGTAGAAGACGATCGCGAACAGATAGACCGCGGTCCAGGACACCGACCCACGGGCCGCCGCCCAGCCCACCAGCGGCGGGACGGCGCCGGCGGCGCCCCCGATCACGATGTTCTGTGGCGTGCGGCGCTTGAGCCAGATGGTGTAGACGCCGACGTAGCCGACGAACCCCGACAGCGAGAGCGTCGCGGCCAGCAGGTTGATCGTGCTCGCCAGCAGCACGAACGAAAGCACCGCCAGCAGCAGCCCGAAGGCGAGCGCGGTGCGGGGGGCGATTCGTCCCCCAGGGATCGGGCGCGACGCCGTCCGCTTCATGGCGGCGTCGATGTCGCGGTCGTAGTAGTGATTGACCGCCCCGGCACCGCCGGCCGACAGATAGCCTCCGAGGCAGGTCAGGGCGATCTTCCAAACCGGTGGGCTGCCGGCGATCTCCATCGTCGTGACCGTCGTGAACAGCAGCAGCGTCTGGACCTTGGGCTTGGTCAGCTCGAGGTAGTCGCTGAGCAGCTGACGCGCCCGCCCCGCGACTGGCGTCCCGCCGACGACGGCGGCGGCGCTCAGCGAAGGGCTCGAGGAGGTCGACATCGCGATCAGACGCGGGCGAAGCGCTCGCTGCCGCCGGTCTTCTGGGTCACGCCGGTCTCACGCTCGACCTGCCGGCGGATGTCGCGCATCGGCTCGACCGAGCGCACCCGCGGGATCACGTCGAAGTTGTTGACCGGCGGCGGGGAGGGAACGAACCACTCGAGCGTGTTGCCCTTCCAGGGATCGGGTCCGGCAAGCCGCCCCCGTTTCAGGCTCAGCACCACATTCGCGATCGTCAAGAGAATCCCCGTGGCAAGGATGAACGATCCGACCGTCGAGATCAAGTTATACGTGCTCCAGCCGGTTCCCGGCTGGTAGGTGTAGATCCGGCGCACCATCCCCGACAGCCCGAGCGCGTGCTGGACGAAGAAGGTCAGGTTGAAGCCGACGAACATCACCCAGAAGGAGACCTTGCCGACCGCCTCGTCCATCAACCGGCCGGTCATCTTGGGGAACCAGTAGTAGAGGCCGGCGAACACCGGGAACAGCGCCCCCCCGATGATCGTGTAGTGGAAGTGGGCGACCACGAAGTAGGTGTCGTTCAGCTGCCAGTCGACCGGGAAGGTGGCCAGGAAGATGCCCGTGATCCCGCCGATGGTGAAGATCGCGATCATCCCCACCGCGAAGTACAGCGCCGCGGTCATCTGGATCGAGCCGCGCCACAGGGTGGCGATCCAGTTGAAGATCTTCACCCCGGTCGGCACGCCGATCAGGAACGAGCTGAGCATGAAGAAGCCGAGCACGACGATCGGCACCGGCGAGGCGAACATGTGGTGGGCCCACACGAGCGTGGCCAGGAAGGCGATCACGGCGGTCGAGGCGGCGATCGCCTTGTAGCCGAAGATCGGCTTGCGGCTGAACACCGGGATGACCTCGGAGATGATGCCGAACCCGGGCAGCACCATGATGTAGACCTCGGGATGGCCGAAGAACCAGAACAGGTGCTGCCAGAGCACCGGCGACCCGTGTGCTGTCGGGTCGAAGAAGTGGGTCCCGAAGTGACGGTCGGTGAGCAGCATGGTCACCGCGGCGGCGATCACCGGGAGGGCGATGATCAGCAGGATCGCGTAGACCAGGATCGCCCAGATGAACAGCGGGATCCGCCCCCAGCTCATCCCCGGCGCGCGCATGTTGACGATCGTCACGTAGAAGTTGATCGCGCCGAGCAGCGAGGAGATGCCGGTCAGGTGGATCAGGAAGATCCAGGCGTCCTGCCCGCCGGTGGGCGAGAACTGGATGCTCGACAGCGGCGGGTAGCTCCACCAGCCGGCCTCCGGCGGATTGAAGAACAGGGTGGCGTAGAAGACGACGCCAGCCGTCAGCAGCAGCCAGAACGACAGCGCGTTGAGCCGCGGGAAGGCCATGTCCCGGGCGCCGATCATCAGCGGCAGGAAGTAGTTTGCGAACCCCGCCATCACCGGCACGACGAACAGGAAGATCATCGTGGTGCCGTGGAGCGTGAGCAGCTCGTTGTAGCGCTCGCCGGTCAGCAGCGTGTTGCCCGGCTGCGCGAGCTGCACCCGCATCAGCAGCGCCTCGACCCCGCCCATCATGAAGAACACGAAGGTCAGGACCAGGTACATGATCCCGATCTTCTTGTGGTCGGTGGTGGTGACCCAGTCGATCCAGCGCTTGGTCGTGCGCGGTCGCTGCACATGGTGGACGGTCACCTGCGGGATGGGCCGGAGGACGGCTTCGGTGGTGGGGGTGGCGCGCTCGGTTGTGACAGACATGGCTAGAGGTTTCCGGTTTGGGTGAGGATCTGGCGAAGCTGGGTGACCTGCGAGTTGGCGGTCTGGATCGCCCGCTGCTGCTGGGTGAACCACTGCTGGTACTGGGCGGGCGTCAGCGCCTTGACCTGCGCGATCATGAAGGCGTGCTGGCGCCCGCACAGCTGGGCGCACTGCCCGTGGTAGATCACGGGGTGCCCGGGTCGGCTGGCCTGCGGGATCTTGAACCACGTGTAGGTCGTATAGCCGGGGACCGCGTCGACCTTGCCGCCCAGCGAGGGCACCCACCACGAATGGATCACGTCGTTTGACTGGATCGCCAGCACCACCGTGGTCCGGGCCGGCACGTACATCTCCTCGTAGGAGTAGGGCAGCTTGGAGGCGAAATAGCTGTTCAGGCAGCCGTTTCCGTACGTGTAGCGCCAGATGAACTGGCGGCCCTGGACGCAAATCATCAGCTTCTTGCCGTTGGGCGGGGTCGGCTGCGTCACGGAGGCAGAGAGGAAGCTGGCGTTCGCGCTCGAATTCGGCGGATTGATGATCGAAGGCAGCTTCACGAAGGTCACCACGGTGATCACGACCAGGATCAGGGCGGCTGCGACCGTCCAGCCGATCTCAAGCCGGGTGTTGCCGTGAATCTGCGCCGCCACCGTTGTCCTGCGGGCACGGAAGCGAAAAACCGAGTACACGAGGGCGGTTTCCACCAGCACGAACACGACCGCCGCCAGGTACAGGATGATCTTGTACAGCGAGTCGATCTCGTTGGCGTTGGGGGACCCGCCGGACTTGGGCGTGAAGAAGTTGGCGAACGCCGCCGAGGGCAGGAGCAGGGCGCCGCTCACCGCGATCAGGATCACTGCGACGGCCTGGACGGTGCGGCGGCGGCGGGGTCGGGGAGCGGTGGCCTCGGGTCGCAAGGCGCGGCATTCTACCCACGCGCCGCTGTGCCGGGCGGCGTCCCCGGCGCCAGGAGGCACGCATATACTCGCGGTCCCTTGCGCGTCTCGAGGGGCATTCGAGCGGCTGCCTGGACCCTCGTCGCGACGGGGGTCGCTGCGCCCGTGCTCCGGCGCCGGTTCCGGCTTGCACCCCCGGTCGTGCTCGGCGCCGCCTGGGCCGCCCCGCTCGCTGTGGCGGTGGTCCTTGCTCCCGGCCGGCGGCGGCAGGCGTCCGTCGCCGCGCTGAACATGTGGGCCTATATCGCCGCCTACGAGATGCCCCACGATAACCCTGAGGAGCTGGCTCGCCGGGCCAAGCGGGACTACCCGATCATCGCCGATCGCGTGCTCGGGTTCGGCGTACTTCCGACCGTCCGCCTCCAGCGCCGGTTTGCCAGGCCGGGGAAGGTGAACCGGTTCGAGCGGCTGCTGGTGCTGTGCCACTGGATCTGGTTTGCCGTCCCGCACCTCAGCCTGGGGTACGTGTTGCTGCGGCGCCCGGAGAAGTTTCCCCGTGCCGCCGCGCGCATGTACGGCGTATTCGACCTCGGCGCGATCTTCTACTGGGCGATCCCCACGGCGCCGCCCTGGTGGGCGGCCGCCGAAGACCGCGTCGAGGACAGCCAGCGCGTCCAGATCAGGCGGATGATGATCGAGTACGGCCCGGTGTTCTGGGGCCCGCTGTGGCAGCCGTTGTTCGGCTTGTTGGGGGGTAACCCGCTTGCGGCGATGCCGTCGCTGCACTTCGCGACCTCGCTGATGGGTGCTCATGTGCTGTCGGATGTCGACCCGGTGGCCGGGGCCGTCGGTTGGACCTACGCGTCGATGCTCGGCCTGGGGCTCGTATACCTCGGCGAGCACTACCTGGTCGACCTGGTCGCAGGCGCCGCGCTGACCGAGGCTGTGCGAGGGGCCGCACCGCGGCTGACGCCGCTGGCCCGTAGGGCGCTCGCCCGGATCGACACCCTGCAAGCGCTGGCGGCCGGAGGCTAGGCCGAGATGCGCGAGGGGACGACCGCGGCTGACCAGGACCTCCCGCGGATCGGCTTCACCCGCGGCCGGCTGCTGGCCACACTCGTGGTCGCGGTATCGGTGGCGCTGTTCGTCTGCTTCGTGTTGCCCAAGCTGTTGGGGCTGCGCCAGACGTGGCAGCGGATCCACGCGGGGAATCCGTGGTGGCTGGCGCTCGCGGCGGCGCTCGAGGTGCTGTCGTTCGTCAGCTACATCGCGCTGTTCCGCGCGGTGTTAGCCCGCCCCGGGCCAGGCGGCGGCGATCCGGAGCGCGGGAGCGCTCCGCCCCTCGGCTGGCGCGAGAGCTACCAGATCACCCTCGCCTCGCTGGCCGCCACGCGCCTGTTCGCGGCGGCGGGCGCCGGCGGGGTGGCGCTGACCGCGTGGGCGCTGCGGCGCGCCGGCATGGGTCGCCGTACGGTCGCGGCTCGGCTGCTCGCCTTCCTGACGCTGCTCCACAGCGTCTACATGGCGGCGTTTGTCGTGGTCGGCCTGGGGCTCTACCTCGGGCTGTTCGCCGGGCCGGCTCCGTTCGCGATCACGGTTGGCCCGGCGATATTCGGCGCGGCGGTGATCGCGCTGTCCTTGGCCTTGACGTTGCTGCCCCGTGACGTCGAGCGGCTGATCCTTCGCTGGACGGGAAGGGGGCGCCGCCCGGGGCGGGTGCGGCAGTGGCTGGCTGCGCTGCCCGCGACGCTGGCGGTGGGGGTTCGGTTCGCGCTCGAACTGCTGCGAGCGCGTCCCCGGGACCTGCTCGGTGCGATCGGCTGGTGGGGATTCGACATCGGGGTCCTGTGGGCGTGCTTTCACGCGTTCGGGACGGCACCGCCGCCGGCGGTGGTGGTGCTCGCCTACTTCGTCGGGATGCTCGGCAACACGCTCCCGCTGCCGGGTGGCATCGGCGGGGTGGACGGCGGCATGATCGGCGCCTTCACCGCGTTCGGCGTGAGCGTCGAGTTGGCGGTGGTGGCGGTCCTGGCCTACCGGGTGTTCGCGTTCTGGCTGCCAAGCCTCCCGGGCGCGGTGGCGTACCTGCAGCTGCGGCGGACGATGCAGCGATGGCCCGGCCGCCGCCTCGACGCGGCGGCGCCGCGTCGCGCCGAGCTGCCAAGCTATACTTAATGAAGTGAGCGAGCGCGTCGAAAACGTCGTGATTGTCGGCAGCGGTCCCGCCGGCTATACGGCGGCGCTTTACGCCGCCCGTGCCGACCTCGAGCCGCTGGTGATCGAGGGGTTCGCCTGGGGCGGGCTGCTCCAGCAGACAACCGACGTCGAGAACTACCCGGGGTTCCCCGAGGGGATGATGGGACCGGAGTTGATGCAGCGCTTCCGCGAGCAGGCAGAGCGTTTCGGCGCGCGCCTGGAGACCGACGATGCGACCGCGGTTGAGCTCGCCCCGGGGGGCGGCCTGCACAAGGTCTGGTGCGGCGACCAGCTGCATCTCGCGCGAGCGGTGATTCTGGCCATGGGCGCTCAGCACCGCAAGCTGGGCGTGCCAGGCGAGGCGGAGCTGGGCGGGCGCGGGGTGAGCTACTGCGCCACCTGTGACGCGGCCTTCTTCAAGGGCGCCCCGACCCTGATCGTGGGCGGCGGCGACTCGGCGATGGAGGAGGCGATGTTCCTGGCCAAGTTCGCCTCGCGGGTGGCGATCGTCCATCGCCGCAGCGAGTTCCGGGCGTCGCGGATCATGCTCGACCGTGCTCGAGAGATGCCGAACATCGAGTGGCTGACGCCCTACGTGGTTGAGGAGTTCACCGGAGCCGGCGGATCGCTCTGCGCGGCACGGCTGCGCGACACCGAGACCGGCGAGACGCGAGAGCTTGAAATCAGCGGTGCCTTCATCGCCATCGGTCACGAGCCCCAGTCCCAGCTTGTCCAGGGTCAGGTCGACACCGACCCGGCCGGGTACGTGGTCACGCAGGGGCGCTCGACGCTCACCAACGTTCCCGGCGTGTTCGCCGCCGGGGATCTGGTCGACCACACCTACCGTCAGGCGATCACCGCGGCGGGCAGCGGGTGTCAGGCCGCGCTCGATGCTGAGTGGTATCTGCGCGACACGCCGGCGGCCGGCGATGAGCTGCCGGGCGCCGAGCGAGAGCCGGCATCAACCGCCTGAGCGGCTAGTACGGGCAGCCGTTCTGCGGAGCGGTGTTGCCGGACGGCGCGTTCTGGCTCATGGTCAGCCCGAAGTCCTGGGTCCAGGTGGAGGGCTGCGTCGCCCAGGTGCCGACCGCGGCCACCGTCACCCCGGTGCCGACGTTGCGAAACGACGGATCGAGGATATTGCGGCAGTGATCAGGGCTGGCCATCCACGCCTGGACGACCTGACGCGGCGTGGCGAAGCCGGTGGCGATGTTCTCGCCCGCGGTCTGCCAGTCGTAGCCGACGGCGCTGATCCGCCCGGCGAAGTTGGTGCCGTGGGTGAAGTTGCCGGTGGCGACCATCCACTGGTTCCAGCTTTGGGCTGAGCGGTTCAGCTGCGCCGAGACGGTGAGGCTCGGCAGCCCGTGCAGGTTGCGCTGCTGGTTGATCAGGCAGACCACCGCGGCGCGCATCTCACCCACCGACGCGGACGCCGCCGGAACGTCGGCGTAGGAGCAGCCGTTGCTCACCGCGCGCGCCTGAAGCGCCGCGCTCGTGGCGGCGTGGTGGCGGCGGCGATGATGCCGTCGGTGGTGGCGGGCCTTGTGCCGGTGGGCATGTGCCGCGGCGCCCGCGGATGGCGCGAGCGTCGCCACAACGGCGGCGGCCAGGACGCAGACGATCGCCAGCTGAGCCCACCTTGAAAAGCTGATCGGCGCTCGCATGCTCCTTTGATCGGGAGCCGGGCGCCGGTTGTTTGCGGCACGGCGCGAGAATCGGACGATCGTCCAGGTGACCGGCTACGACATCAGTCGAGACCGGCCCCGAGGACTAACGCCGGGTTACAACTTGGTCCACACGGTCTTCGTCTCGAGGTACGCGTCGAGGCCCTCGCGGCCATGCTCGCGACCGATCCCGGACGCCTTGTAGCCTCCGAACGGCGCGCCCGGATCGACCTCGCCCCAGCAGTTGACGTACACCGAGCCCGCCTTGAGCAGCGCGGCCAGCCGGTGGGCGTTGCCGACGTCGCGGGTCCAGACGCCGGCCGCCAGACCGTAGTCGCTCTGATTCGCCCGAGCGGCCACCTCCTCGAGCGACTCGTAGGGCAGGGCGACCAGCACCGGACCGAAGATCTCCTCGCGGGCGACGCGAAGCTCATCGCTGGTGGCGGTGAACAGCGTCGGCGGGATGAAGTAGCCGCCGCCGGACTCCGTCGGCTCGCCGCCGGCCACGAGCTCGGCCCCCTCGCTTCGCCCCGCCTTGATGTAGGAGAGCACGCGCTCGCGCTGCTCGGCCGAGACGACGGGGCCGAACTGGGTGTCGGGGTCAAGGCCGGGGCCGACCCGGGACTTGCCGGCGCGCTCGGCCAGCGCCGCGACCACGTCGTCGAACTGATCACGGTGCACGAACAGTCGGCTGCCCGCGTTGCACGCCTGCCCGGTGTTGAAGTAGATCCCCATGAACGAGCCGGCGATGGCTGCCTTGAGGTCGGCGTCGGGGAGGATGATGTTCGGAGACTTGCCGCCGAGCTCGAGCGTCACCCGCTTGAGTGCGCGGCCGGCGCGGGCGCCGATCTCGCGCCCCACCTCGGTTGAGCCCGTGAAGGCGAGCTTGTCCACGCCCGGGTGCTCGACCAGCGCCGCGCCGGTCTCGCCGTCGCCGGTCAGGATGTTGAGAACCCCTGCCGGGATCCCCGCCTCCAGCGCAAGCTCCCCGATCCGCAGCGCGCTCAGCGGCGTCTGCTCGGCCGGCTTGAGGACCACCGTGCAGCCGGCGGCCAGCGCGGGACCGAGCTTCCAGGCCGCCATCAGCATCGGGAAGTTCCAGGGAATGATCTGGCCGCACACCCCCACCGGCTCCTTGCGCGTATAGCAGTGCATGTCCGGCTGGCGGACCGGGATCACCTCGCCCCGGATCCGCTCACACCACCCCGCGAAGTGCCGAAGCCAGGCCACGGTCTGGCTGACGTCGACGAGTTTCGCGAGCTTGACCGGCTTGCCGTTGTCGAGCGACTCGAGCTCCGCGAGCTGATCGCCGTGCCGCTCGACCAGGTCGGCCAGCCGATAGAGCAGGCGGCCACGCTCGGCCGCCGGGGCGGTGGGCCAGGGGCCATCCTCAAACGCGTGCCGGGCGGCCCTCACGGCACGCTCGACATCCTCCGCCCCGGCCTGCGCTACCACGGTGATCGGCTGACCGGTGGCGGGATCGAGCGTCTCGAACGTGCGGCCGTCGGCCGCATCGGTCCACGCGCCGTCGATCAGCAGCTGCCGCGGGCGGGAAGCGAATTCCCTGGCGGGCGTTGACAGCTGCTCGGGGAGCGCGGTTACTGACATCGGTACCTCCTACGGCGTGAGCACGATCTTCAGGGCCTCGCGTCGATCGTAGAGCCGGTAAGCCTCGGGAGCGTCGTCGAGCGCCATGTGGTGGGTGACCAGCGGGGTCGGGTCAAGCGTCCGGTTGGCCAGCATCGTCAGGACCCGGTCGACGTGGCCGATCACGTTCGCGGGCCCCGCCTTTACCGCCAGGCCCTTGATCCAGACCAGCCCCATGTGGACCTCGGCCCGCTCGGCGTACACGCCGATCGCCGCCACGGTGCCCGCCTTGCGGGTCAGGCGGATGGCGGTGTCGAGCGCCGCCGGATGGCCCACCGCGTCGACCGCCAGCTCGACGCCGCGGGCGCCGGTGAGCTGCTTGACGACCTCACGTGGGTTCTGCTCGGTCAGGTGCACGGGTGTGGCGCCGAACCGGGCCGCCATCTTCAGCCGCTCCCCGACGCTGTCGATCGCCAGCACCGGGCCGCCGCCGGCGGCCAGCGCTGACTGGACCGCGCACAGCCCCACCGGGCCCAGCCCGAGCACCGCGACGCTGTCGCCCGGCTTGATCTCACCTTGGGCGATCGCGTGGTAGCCGGTGCCCATCACGTCGCCCGCGAACAGGGCGACGTCGTTCGGGACGCCGTCGGGCACCTTGCGCAGGGTCAGGTCGGCGCTTGGGACCAGCGCCTGCTCGGCCTGAGTCCCCGGAAGGTCGCCCATGTTGGCGCCGTGGCCGAAGGTGCGTTTGGCGTCGCATTCGTGGTAGGCGCCGATCAGGCAGAAGAAGCATTTGCCGCACGCGGTGTGAAAGCAGCCGAGAACGCGGTCGCCGGGGGCGACGCGCGTCACCTCATCGCCGGCGTCGATCACCGTCCCCACGAACTCGTGGCCGATCGTGAACCCCGGCTCGATCTTGACCCGGCCGTGGTAGATGTGCAGGTCCGAGCCGCAGATCCCGCTCGCCTCGATCCTGACGATCGCGTCGCCCGGCGCCTGGAGCGTCGGTTCGGGACGCTCCTCGACGGCGACTTCGCCCGGGGCTTGGAAGGTTACGGCGCGCATCAGAGCTCAGTCATAGCGAAAGAAGCCCTCCCCCGTCTGGCGGCCCAATCGGCCGGACAAGGCAAGGTGCCTGAGTGCTGGAGCAGTGCGGTAGCGCTCCTCGCCGAGCTCGGCGCTCAGACCATCCAGCACCGCGACCACCTGGTCGAGCCCGATCTCGTCCGCCCAGCTCAGCACCCCCCGCGGATAGTTCAGACCGTGGACCAGGCCCGCATCGATGTCCTCGGCGGAGCCGACGCCCTCGCCCAGCGCGAACGCGCTCTCGTTGATCAGCTGGCAGACGATCCGTCCCAGAACCAGCCCCGGCGCGTCGCCGACCCACACCGGCGGCTTGCCGAGCGTGGCGAAGAAGCGCTCGGTGGCGTCAGCTGCCGACCGGGCCGTGTCGGGCCCGCGGGTCAGCTCGACCAGCCGGACGTCGGCAAACGGCGGCAGCGCGTGAAAGCCGGCCGCGGCGCCACCGGGATCGAGCGCGTGCAGCGACCCAGCGCTGCAGCAGATCGCCCGCGGGCCGCCCTCGAGGGGGACCTCGGCCTCCTCATCGCCGGCCAGGTCGAGGATCAGAAACGGCGGCTGGCGTTCTGCTGCCTCCTCGGGTTCGAGCACCTCCCATCCGGCTCCGGCAGCCAGTTCACGAAGCTCGAGAGCGAGCGGCGTGGCGCCAGCGACCACCACCACGCCCTCGCCGCCACCGGCGGCCGGGGGCTCCGGATCGGGCGGGCGGTAGGCGTCGGTGCCGTTTGAGTAGTCGTAGTAGCCGCGGCCGGACTTCCGTCCCGTGCGGCCCGCGGCCACGGTCTTGACCGCAATCGGCGACGGCCGCCAGCGGGGCTCGGCAAAGCTCTGCTCAAAGAACGAGCGGGCGATCTCGAGTCCCACGTCGACCCCGACCAGATCGCTCAACTCGAACGGGCCCATCCGAAACCCACCCGCCAGCCGGCAGATCTGGTCGATCTGCTCGACCGTCGCGGTCCGCTCGAGCAGCAGCTTCTGAGCCTCCAGCAGGAACGGCCGGCTGCACCGGTTGACGAGAAAGCCCGGACCATCGACGGCCTCGATCACCACCTTGCCCATGGCTTCGCCGGCCGCGCGGGCCACGGCCAGGGCGTCCGGTGAGGACTGGCTTCCCGCCACCACCTCCAGCAGCCGCATCAGCGGCGCCGGGTTGAAGAAGTGCATGCCCACCACCCGCTCGGGGCGCTTGGCCGCGGTGGCGACGGCGGTGACCAGCAGCGACGAGGTGTTGGTGGCCAGCACGCAGTCCTCGGAGACGACCTCCTCGGAGAGCCGGGTGAACAGCTCGCGCTTGAGCTCCAGGCGCTCCGGGGCGGCCTCGATCACCAGCTCACACGGCGCGAGTCCGTCCAGCGAGCCGGCGGCCTGAAGCCGGTCGGCGGCCGCGGCTGCGTCCTCGGCGCTCCAGCGCCCCCGCTCGGCGCCTCGCTCGAGGTGGAGGCGGATCTGCTCGAGACCACGCTTGAGCGCCTCTGGCACCGGGTCGTGCAGCAGCGTCCGGGCGCCGGCCAGGCAGGCCAGCTGGGCGATACCCGCACCCATGGTCCCGGCGCCGGCGACGCCGATCGTCTCCGGGGCCCGGGTCACGTCATGCCGGCACGAGCGCGTTGATCCCCGTCAGCGCCCGGCCGATGATCAGCGTCTGGATCTGCGAGGTCCCCTCGTAGAGGCTGGTCACGCGGACGTCGCGCAGGTAGCGCTCGACCGGGTAGTCATCGACGTAGCCCGATCCACCGTGGACCTGGATCGCCGTGTTCGCGCACTCGATCGCGGATTCGGTGGCGTAGAGCTTGGCGATCGAGGTCTCCATCGTGTTGGGCTGGCCGGCGTCCTTGAGGTAGCCGGCCCGCCACACGAGCATCCGCGCCGCCTCGGTCTTTACGGCGATCTGCGCGAGCATCTCCTGGACCAGCTGGAAGCTGGCGATCGGCCGGCCAAACTGGACCCGCTCCTTGGCGTAGCGGACCGAAGCGTCCAGGCAGCCCTGGCAGATCCCGACGCAGCCCGACGCGACGCTGAACCGGCCCGAGTCAAGTGCGCTCATCGCCACCTTGAAGCCGTCACCGATCCGGCCGAGCATCGCCTCGTCGCTCGCCTGTACGCCATCGAGTGAGATCGCGGCGGTGTCGGAGCCTCGGAGCCCGAGCTTGTGATGGATCTCCTGAGGCTGGAAGCCCGGCTGATCGGTGTCGACGAGAAAGCAGGCGACGCCACGGTGAGCCTTCTCGGGGTCGGTCTGGGCGAATACCAGCGCCACCTTGGCGTGGCTGCCCATCGAGATGAACATCTTCGATCCGTTGATGACCCAGCCGCCGTCTGCGCGCCGCGCACGGGTCTTCTGGTTGGCGGCGTGGGAGCCGGTGTCCGGCTGGGTGAGGGCGAAGCAGCCGAGCCACTCTCCCGAGCAGAGCTTCGGCAGGTAGCGCTGCTTCTGCTCCTCGGTGCCCCAGCGCAGGATCGCTGAGCAGACGAGCGAGGTCTGGACCGAGACGACGGTGCGGATCGAGGAGTCGCCGCGGCCGATCTGCTCGACGATCAAGCCGTAGGTGAGGTAGTCAAGTCCAGCGCCGCCGTACTGCTGGGGGACGATCGCGCCGAGATAGCCCTGCGCGGCCACCTTGGCCACCAGCTCGAGGTCGAAGTGGCCGTTGCGGTCGTTGTCACGCGCCCGGGGAATGATCTCGTTGTCGGTGAACTGGCGCGCGGTGTCGCGCACCAGTTGCTGCTCGTCGCTCAGCTCGAAGTCCATGCCGGGGGGAAGCTACCGCAGCAGGTAGTCGAGGCGCGATGGCGGCTGATACGACGACGTCCCCAGCGGCGAGCTCGATATCGGCTATCAGCGCTGAAAAAGGCCGGGCCCCCGCAAGGGGAGCCCGGCCCCATCATCTCCTAGGAGGCGGCGGGCAGCGTCGACGCTGCAGGTGCCGTGACGCTCACGCTCACCGGCGGCGAGGCCGAGCCGACGTTGCCGGCGTCGCTGGTGATCCGGGCGCGGAAGCTGTCGGTTCCGGGAGACCCTGCCGTCCAGGTGAACTGGAACGTCGAGTCGCTGGCCACGATCGCAAGCGCGACCGTGTGCCAGTCACCGTCGCCGCCCAGCGTCTGCAGGTACACGACGTGGCCGGCCTTGTCGGGCAGCACGGACCCCGAGAAGGTGACCGTCTGACCGCTGCTGGCGGTGGGCGAGCTCGCCCGCAGGCTCACCGCGTCCCGCACCCCCTGGTAGAGCAGCGCAGACCGCCGTCGCGCGGTGTGCGGCAGCCGCATGGTCGCGACGTAGTAGGTGGTGTTCGAGGCGAGGCCGGACTGGGTGAAGGAGTAGCTTCCGTCAGACCCGGTTGTCGTGTCCGCCAGCACGGTGAACTTCCGCTGACCGGCGGTCCTGCCCCACAGTTGCACGATCGTGTTCTGATCCGGAGTGGCCGTGCCGGGCCGATCGAGGACTCCGGACACGGTCACCCCGCCGCCGAAGTCGACGATCGGCGAGGAGCTCTCGATCGTGAAGCCCGGCACCTGAGCCTGCTCGATCGTGACGGTCACCACGTCGGAGGCGGCGCGCAGGTTCCGTGCGTCGCCCCGGAACAGCACCCGTACGTCATGAACCCCCGGCCGCCGCCAGCGGTAGGCGACGAAGTAGTTGGAGCCGGGGTCGAGCGTTGTGCTGCGCAGCGTGCGCCAGTCGTCGCTTGAGCCAATCTGCTGCTGGAGGACGGCCTGCTCGAATCGGTGGTTCGGCGTCACGTGCCCGCTGAACACGATCGGGTGAGTGGTGTCAGTGCTGGTGGTCGACGCGTCGATGCTGACCAGCGGGATCACCCGCTCCCGGACAGTCCGGCTGTGCGTACCTACGGGGCCACGCACGAACCAGTCACGGTTGGTGTACACGAGGCCGTCGGGCCGAATGAACTCGTAATACCCGGACATGTCGGTCGTGGTACGCGCGACGGGCGTGTACGGTCGAGGCGAGCCGACGATATGGTGAAAGAGGATCACCGTCTGGCCTGCGTTACCCGCCCCGAGCAGCCGGCCGTAGATCAGAACCGTCTTGCCGGCCACCACCGGATCCGGTGTGGCGGCGATCGTCAGGTTACGGTTGTGGTGAGGCGCGGCGCTAGCCACGTCGGCGGCGAGGCCGCCGCCGAGCAGTGCGAGCGCACACGCCAGCGCAACTGTGCGGCGCATGAACCCTCCTATCAGTTGATGGCTAGCCTCCCGCCTGGTGGTCCGGCCCCAACATGGCGGATGGCCATTGGCGTGCTCAAGAACACTGCGGAACCGGTGAAGTTGCGACGTGCCGGGGTACAGTTGCCGCAGGTGGACCCGTTCGCGGCAATCATCTTCGGCGGCCTAGCGGTGATCGTCATCTGCGTGTGGCTGCTGGGCCGCTATTACCCGGGCTCGGGCCTCGAGCAGGTCGGCCTTCGCTCGGCGCGAGAGATCGTGGAAACGCGTGAGGAGCTCGAGGCCGAGGACCTCAAGCAGATGCTCGACGCCCACAACGTGCGGCGGCGGGCGCAGGGGCTCGGTCCGGTAACGGTGGACGAGATGGAGCTACGTGTGGCCGCCGAGCTGGCAGAGCAGCGGCGGCGAAGAGACTCCTATCTGGCCGACTGGGAGCTTGACCAGCTGCTGGAGGTGACCAACCGGCGCCGGCGGGCGCGGGGACTTCCCGCGCGCACCCCGGAGCAGGCACGCGAGGAGTTCGGGCGCCCGCCCGCTGACTGAGGGTCGTTGCGCGTCCTGATCATCGGCTGCGGCTGTCGCGGCCGCCTGTTGGCGGGATCGTTGGTCGAGCAGGGGCATACCGTGCGCGGGACAACCCGCGATCCGGCCCGGTTCGATGATCTCCGGGCGGCTGGTGTCGAGGCGATGCTCGGCGATCCAGACCGAGTGTCGACGCTGATGCCGGCGCTTGAGCGGATCTCGCTTGCGTGCATCCTGCTCGGGTCGGCGAGCGGGCCGCTCACGCAGCTGCGCGCGCTGCACGGGACGCGGCTTGAGATGCTGCTCACCAAGCTGGTCGACACCACCGTGCGGGGCGTGGTGTACGAGGCGCAGGGAAGCGTCGCCCCCGAGCTCCTGGCAGGAGGCGCGGGTCTCGTGCGTCGGTTCGGCGAGCTATCGCTGACACCGACCGCGGTTCTGGCCGCCGATCCAGGGCGGCCTCAGGAGTGGCTTGCGGCGGCGCTTGCTGCGGTCGGTGAAGCGCTCGGTGGGCGGTGAGGTTGGCGGGCTACAGCCAGCGCCCGATGCGCTCGAACAGGTCCGAGAGGATCCGCGCCGTGGCGCCCCAGATCAGGTGGTCGCCGACTACGTAGGTGTCGGTGAGGATCGGGATTCCCCGGCGGATAAGCCGCTGGCGCTTGTAGCCCGCCCGCACCTGGGACAGCGACAGCTCCAGGACCTCCGCCACCTCGCGCGGGCTCAGCGTCCATTCCATCCCGGGCTCGATGACGCCGACAAACGGGTAGATGGCATAGCCGGTGGCGATCGTCGGCGTAGGCCTCAGAGCCCCGACGATTTGCACGGCGTCGCGCGGCAGCCCGATCTCCTCTTCGGCCTCCCGCAGCGCGGTGTCGATCAGCTCGGGCTCCTCGTCCTCACGCCGGCCGCCGGGGAACGAAACCTCGCCCGGGTGGCGCCGGAGATCCTCGCGGCGCTTTGTGAACACCGCGTGCAGGGCATCCCCCGCGACATACAGCGGCACCAGCACGGCGGCGTCGGTGCGCCCGTGCACATTGAGCGTCACCGCCTCTTCGGGCGACAGCAGCGCGCCCGTCAACTCATCCCGGATCGCGCCGGCTGGAAGCGGCATCGTGTGACTATATTTGGCCGCCGATGGACGGGCTGATCGTCGTCGATGTCCAGAACGACTTCTGCCCCGGGGGAGCGCTTCCGGTGCCGGACGGCGACGCGGTGGTGGAGCCCGTCAACCGCCTGATGCAGGAGTCCGGATTCACGGTGGCGACGCGGGATTGGCATCCGCCTGATCATGCGTCGTTTGTCGAGCGAGGCGGTCGGTGGCCGGTTCACTGTGTGGCCGGCACGGGGGGCGCTGAGTTACATCCGAAGCTCCACTCGAGCCAGATCGACGCGATCGTCGACAAGGGTCGCGGCCGCGATGACCCCGGCTACTCGGGGTTTGAGAAGACGGACCTCGAGCGTCTGCTGCGCGAGCACGCGGTCGACCGAGTCCACGTGGCCGGGCTGGCGCTGGACTATTGCGTGCGGGCGACGGCGCTCGATGCGCGACGAAGCGGCTTTGAGGTTGTCCTGCGGCTCGCCGGAACCCGCGCGATCAATGTCGAGCCGGGGGATGCGGAGCGGACGCTGAGAGAGCTCCGCGAGGCGGGTGTCGAGGTCGTGGATTAGCGCCACGCGCGGTCGGACGACGTGGGGCTACGCGGGGTCGGGGGCGGTGCGCGGGACTCGCTCCTCGATGGTGCGCTCGACTCGCTCCTCGAAGCGCACCTTGCCGTCGAGCATGCGGTGGACCGGGCACTTCGCCGCGATCGCCCGGATTCTCTCCACCTGCTCGTCAGTGCAGGCGCTCGGTAGACGAAGCACGAGGTTGAAGACGGTTTCGGCGCCCCGCTCCGGCGTTGCGTAGTCGACTTCAACCTCGACCGGGCCAACGTCCCATCCCTTGCGTTGGGCATACATCTCGATCGTGATCGCGGTGCAGGAGGCGAGGCTGGCCGCCAGCAGCTCCTGTGGGTTGGGGCCCCGATCCTCACCGCCGTGCTCGCCCGGCTCGTCGACGACCAGCTCGTGGTCGCGGATCGCCACCCGGTGGGTGAAGCCGGTGCCGATCTGTCGCGCGTGGGCAGTATTCATAGGGGC
>DAIQND010000033.1:0-16353 GCA_036788555.1 Solirubrobacteraceae bacterium
CGACATCTCCTCCCCGGAACCGTCAGAGCCGAGGTAGCGCGTCACCCCGCCCTCGGTGCCCGGGGCGAGCTGGTTGCGCAGGCGGATGTTCGCGAACGTCCCGCGCATCATCACCTCGTGGTTGCCGCGCCGCGAGCCGTAGGAGTTGAAGTCCTTGGGCTGGACGCCGTGCTCGATCAGATACCGCCCCGCAGGGCTGTCGCGCTTGATCGAACCGGCCGGCGAGATGTGGTCGGTGGTGACGCTGTCACCAAGAACCGCCAGCACCCGCGCCTCCTCGATATCGCCGATCGGCTGCGGCTCGGGCTCCAGCCCCTCGAAGAACGGCGGCTGACGCACGTAGGTGGAGTCCGGGTCCCACGCGAACAGCTCGCCTTCGGGGGTCTCGAGTGAGGCCCACCGCTCATCGCCTTCGAACACCTCGCCGTAGCTCTTGCGAAACATGTCCGACTGAACTGCCTCCTCGATCGTCGCCGCGACTTCGGCGGCGGTCGGCCAGATGTCCTTGAGGAACACCGGCTCGCCGTGCTCATCCTCGCCCAGCGGCTGGTCGTAGAGGTCGACGTCCATCGTCCCGGCGAGCGCGTAGGCGACGACCAGCGGCGGGGAGGCCAGGTAGTTCATCTTCACGTCGGGATTGATGCGCCCCTCGAAGTTGCGGTTGCCCGACAGCACCGAGACCACCGCCAGATCCTCGGCGCCCACCACATCTGAGATCTCCTGGGGCAGCGGTCCGCTGTTGCCGATGCAGGTCGTGCAGCCGTAGCCGACCAGGTTGAAGCCGAGCGCGTCGAGGTACTCGGTCAATCCGGCCCGCTCCAGGTACTCGGTCACCACCTTGGAGCCGGGGGCCAGCGAGGTCTTCACCCAGGGCTTGACCTTCAGCCCGCGCTGGACGGCATTACGAGCCAGGATCCCGGCCCCGAGCATGACCGAAGGATTCGACGTGTTCGTGCAGCTGGTGATCGCGGCGATCACCACGTCCCCGTGGTCGAGCTCGGTCTCCGTCCCGTCCGCCAGCGTCACCGGGGTCGCCGCTCGGGGGCGTTCGGCGACCTGGGTGCCGCCGGTATCGCCCTGCGGCTCGTGACCCTCGCCGTTGAGCACGTGCGAGGACACGGGATCCGAGGCCGGGAACGTGTCGGCGACCGCCTCATCCTCGTCGCTCTCGTCGGGCAGGTAGCCCGCGAGGGCCATCCGGAACGCGGCTTTGGACTCGGTCAGCGATACCCGATCCTGGGGACGCTTGGGCCCCGCGATGCTGGGAACGACGGTGGCCAGGTCAAGCTCGAGGCGTTCCGAGAACGTGGGGTCTTCGGAATCGGCGTCATGCCAGAGCCCCTGTTCCTTGGCGTAGGCCTCCACCAGCTCGATCGACTCGCGCGGGCGGCCCGAGAATCCCAGGTAGCGCAGCGTCTCGGCGTCGATCGGGAAGATCGCGCAGGTGGAGCCGAACTCGGGGGACATGTTGCCGATCGTCGCGCGGTCGGCGAGCGGTAGGTTGGCCAGCCCCTCGCCATAGAACTCCACGAACTTCCCGACGACGCCGTGGGCGCGCAGCATCTCGGTGACCGTCAGCACGAGGTCGGTGGCCGTCGCCCCCTCCTGAAGCTCGCCCGTCAGCCTGAACCCGATCACCTGCGGGATCAGCATCGACATCGGCTGGCCCAGCATCGCCGCCTCGGCCTCGATCCCCCCGACGCCCCAGCCGAGGACACCCAAACCGTTGATCATCGTCGTGTGCGAGTCGGTGCCGACAAGTGTGTCGGGATAGGCGCGGGGATGGGGCCGCGTGTCCTCGTCGACGAACACCACGCGGGCCAGGTACTCGAGGTTGACCTGGTGGACGATGCCGGTGTCGGGGGGGACGACCTGAAAGTTGTGGAACGCGCCCTGGCCCCAGCGCAGGAACGCGTAGCGCTCGCGATTGCGCTCGAACTCGAGCTCGGCGTTGCGGGCGAACGCCATCGGCGAGCCGAACACATCCACCTGTACCGAATGATCGATGACCAGCTCGGCGGGGACCAGCGGGTTGATCTTCGCGGGATCGGCGCCGAGCTCGCCGATCGCGTCGCGCATCGCGGCCAGGTCCACCACCGCCGGCACCCCGGTGAAGTCCTGCATCAGCACCCGGGCGGGTGTGAAGGCGATCTCGTGGCTCGGGTCGGCCTTGGCGTCCCAGCGCGCCAGCGCCTCGATGTCTTCCGGCCGCACCGCCTCGCCGTCTTCGGTCCGCAGCAAATTCTCGAGCAGCACCTTCAGCGAGAAGGGCAGCCGCGCGATGTCGTACTGCGCCTGGAGCGCCTCGAGCCGGAAGATCTCGTAGGAGCGGCCGGCGATGGACAGCGTCCCCTGGGCGCCAAAGCTGTTATCTGACACGTGTTCTCCTGGGTTGAGAGGGGCGATTTCTACTGTAGAGGCGCGGGGTGGGCGGAACGCCTGGCCCTTGCGCGCGAGTGGCTTGGTGATTCAATACGTTCGGTGGGCCGCCGATTCTGGATCGTCGTGTGCGCGGTCGCCGCGCTCGCGCTGGGACTGATCGCGACCGCGCCCGCGCTCGCCGCGGGGGGCGGCGGCGCGTCCTCGGGCGGCGCGTCCTCGGGCGCCGGCAATTCCCCCTCCGCCGGAGACAACCAGTACATCGACCCGCTCGCCACCTCGCCCTCGCCGGCGAAGCGACCGAAGCGGACGCACACCTCGCCCGCGGCCACCGCACCGGCGCCGAGCTCCGCGAGCGCGTCATCCGGCTCGCCCAGCTCCGGAGGCGGGGCTCCAGCACCTTCGAGCGCTCCGGCAGCCCCCGGCCCCGCAGCCACGCCTCCCGTCACGCACAAGGTGCTGCACAAGCGAAGCGCGAAGCCGAAGGCCGCCGCGCCCCCCGTGCCGAGCGCCGTCGCCCCAAAGCCGGTGACAGTCAGCTCGACCCCCGCCAGCGCGGTCACCGCGCCCAACCACTCCGGCGCCGGCTTCCCCTACGCCTACGTGGTGATCGCCGTCTGCGCCGCGGCTGCGCTGGGGCTGGGCGCACGGCGACTGCTGCTTCGTCGCGCGCTGCCCCGCGCGTAGGTGACAACTCCATCACTGTGGCGCACAGGCCGTCACTCCGCGTCTGCGCCCCCGGTCGCCATCGACGCTCGCGCGGCGGTTCGCGCGCAGATCGGCGGCGTCGAGCGGCTGGCGCTCCAGATGAGCGCCCGGCTGCCGCGACTGCGCCCCGAGCGCTACCGCGTAATCACGCCCCCGGCGCGCTTGGCCCACCGCGCCGGGCACGTCTGGGAGCAGCTCGTGCTGCCGCTCCAAACCACGCGCCAAGCGCTCGTGTACTGCCCCGCGAACCTGGCTCCGGTTGCCTGCGAGCGCAACGTCGTGGTGATCCATGACCTCGCCGCGCTCCGCTTCCCGCAGGCCTACTCGCGCTCCTATGTCGCCTACCAGCGCCAGATGTTGCCGGCGATCGCCAGGCGTGCCAGGCTGGTGATCACCGTCTCGGAGTTCTCGCGCCGTGAGCTCCTCGACTTGCTGCCGCTGGCTCCGCACAACATCGAGGTGATCCCGGAAGGGGTCGAGGAAGCCTTCGCCCACGTCCGCGAGGCTGAGCTGGCAGAGGTCGCGGCGCGCTACGGGCTTGCCGGCCCCTATGTCCTGGCGGTGGGGACGATCTCCGCGCGCAAGAACCTCGCCGTCCTCGCGCTGGCCGCGCGCCGACTGGCGACCGAAGGCATCGAGGTGGTGGTGGCGGGCTCCGATCGGCACTACCTTCGCGGCTCCGAGGTCTCGCTGCGACGGCTCGGCTACGTCGCCGAGGAGGACCTCCCGGCGCTTTACACCGGGGCCAGAGCCCTGGCCATGCCTTCACGCTACGAGGGATTCGGGATCCCATGTCTGGAGGCAATGGCCTGCGGCACTCCCGTCGTCGCCGCCCGCGCCGGCGCGCTCCCCGAGACGATCGGCGACGCCGGTGTTCTGGTCGACGCCGACGACGCCGGCGGCTTCGCGGCCGCGCTGTTGGCCGCCAGCTGCGATGACGCGCTTCGGGCGCGGCTGGCCGGCGCTGGGCGCGAGCGGGCGGCCGGTTTTCCGTGGAGCCGCACGGCCGCACTCACCGACGCCGCGCTGGGGCGAGTGCTGGAGCATCGCTCCGGTTGAGCGCTTGACGTGTTGATGCCGGTGATGGCTCGTAGACTCAGCGCGATGGTGCGCAGAGGGGTGACGATTTGGGCGCTGGGGCTCCTCGCTGCCGCCACGTTCGCGTCGGCCGCGGCCGCCCGCGCGAGTATCCCGCGGGTCCCCTTCGGCTTCGTCGGGATGAACGTCGATCAGCCGGTGTGGCCCAACCCGGACATCGACGTCTCGCACCAGCTCGACGTGATGTCCCAGAGCGGCGTCGACTCGATCCGGGCGGTCATCGACTGGTCAGCGGCGCAGCCCTACAGCAGCTGGAGCCAGGTGCCGGCGAACCAGACCAGCCAGTACGTCGATGAGGGCGGGATCCCGACCGACTTCACCCAGACCGACGCGCTGGTGGCGGCAGTGGCACAGCACGCGATGACGCTGCTGCCGGTAGTGATCAACGCACCCGCGTGGGATGGCGAGAACTTCTACGGTCAGGTCAACATCCCGAGGACCCCGGGGCCGTACGCGGCCTTTCTGAAGGCGCTCGTGCAGCGGTACGGGACGAACGGGATCTTCTGGCAACAGAACCCCCAGATCCCAAAGCTTCCGGTCGAGATGTGGCAGGTCTGGAACGAGCCGAACGTCTGGGCGTTCTGGCCCCAGAAGCCCCAGCCGTGGTTTCGGGGATATATCCCGCTGCTCAAGGCGGCACACGACGCGATCAAGCGCGCCGACCCGCACGCCAAGGTGGTCCTCGCGGGGATGCCCAACTTCTCGTGGATCAGCATCAGGACGGTGATCAAGCACGGCGGAGACAACCTGTTCGACGTGGTGGACGTGCACCCGTACACGCTGACTCCCCGCGGCGTAATCACGATCCTCGGATACGTCAGACAGATGCTCGACCGCCATCGGCACGCCCGCACGCCGCTGCTGGCCGGTGAGCTCAGCTGGCCATCGTCGCAGGGCAGGGGCGCGGTCAACGTCGGCTTCGACATCGGGACGACGGAGGCCGGACAAGCGAAGAAGATCGGAGCGCTGCTGCCGCTCTTGGCGCGCAACCGGCGATCGCTGCGACTGGGCGGCTTCTACTACTACAACTGGGCGGGGCAGGAGCGGACCGGTGCCGAGGCGTTCGACTTCTCGGGCCTCTTCCGCATCAGCCTCAGCACCTACCAGTTCACCGCCAAGCCTGCCTACGACGTCTTCCGTTCAGGCGCTCTGGCGATGGAGGGTTGCCGGTCCAAGGGGATGCTGGCCACGGAGTGCGTGGGCTGAGGCCTAGCCACAGCTGAGCGTGTGGCTCGCGGCGGTGGCGTCGTGCAGACCGTTGGCGAAGGCGGCGACGGCAGGACTTCCGCCGCCGCCCGGCGGGTTGATCCCGAACCAGCCGTTCGGGTCTTCGGGGTTGCGCTCCGGGGTGATCCACGCGTACAGGAGCACCGCTGCCAGGTTGCACTGGAGTTGCCCGAGGCCGGCGAGCGTTTGGCGGATGTAGCCCGGGCGCAGATCCGCGGGTGCGTAGTCGAGCGACCCGGCAGGCCGGGGCGTCCATCCGAACTCCGTCACATACAGCGGAGCGCTCGCCAGCCCGAGCCGATCCAGCGTTGCCCGGGCGGCGCGAACGTTTGCCAGCACCGCCGCCGGCGTTGCCCCGTAGGGATGAATCCCGATCCCATCCACCCGGCCGCTGAGCACGGGCGCCAGGGCGGGCAGGAAGCTCGCCGGGTGTGCCAGGCCTCCGACGATCACCCGCGCGTCGCCCTGCACCGCCTTGATCGCGTCGCGCGCGCGCAGGTACAGCGCGCCGTACCTCGCCGGGTCGGGCCGCGGAGACCAGAACAGGGAGCTGTCAGGCTCGTTCCAGATCTCGTAGGTGTCGACCGGCTGTGCGGCGAGTTCCGGATGCGAGCGCCAGAACGAGCCACCGGCGCCGTAGCGGCCGGCGAGCGCTGCGGCGTAGGCCGCGTAGTCGGATGCGGATGCGGGTGGCGAATGGTCATCTCCGGGGACCGACTGCGCCCACGGCGCTGAGTAGTCGATGATCGGCATCCACCGCAGATGGTGGATGGCGAGCGCGCCGGCGACGAGATCGTCGAAGCGCCAGTCGTAACGATGCACGCCGTCCGCCGGTGGGCGTGGCTCGCTCACCTCCCACGGCGCGTCGCTGCGGGCCACGGTCGCTCCGGTCGCCTCCAGCGCCTCCAGCTGGGCGTCGATCACCGCCGGGCCGTACGGCATCCCGTCGAACAGTCGCCCGACGTTCGCGCCGATTTGTAGACCGGCGACGTGAGGGGTGGGTGGCGGTCCAGGCCCACCGCGCGTGAGCAGGGCGAGCGCCGCCGCGATGACGCCGGCCGCGAGAGCCCCTCCGATAACCCGCCTCAGGCGGACCAACGCACCAGGCTGGCGAGCCGCAGCAGGGTCCTCTGCGTGGGCGGCAGCGAGTGCACGAGCAGCGAGTCGATGTAGCCAACTTCGACCCGCCGGCTCGCCTGCACCCTGCGGCGCTTGGCCAGCATCCGCGGCAGGTGCGCTGCGGCGTCCAGATACGCCCTGGAGATCGCCCGGAAGCGGCGGCGACGAACGTCATTGGCGGCCATCAGCCCGAGCCCGATCAGGAACTTGGGCAGGTAGCGCCAGACCAGCGGTGAGGGCAGGTTCTTGACATAGAGGTATATGCAATTGCGGATCGCCTGGTAGCGCCCGAAGTGCTCGAGCCGGGTGCTGGTCCCCATCATCCGGTGGTAGGCGCGAGCGGTCGGCTCGTAGCGGGCTCGCCACCCCATCAGCTGGGCGCGGAAGCCAAGGTCCTGATCCTCCAGGTAGGCGAAGTAGTCCTCGTCGAACAGCCCCACCTCCTCCAGCATCTGGACCCGGAACAGACTCGCGCCGCCCGACCCGCAGAACACCTCGCGCAGCTCAGGCCCGTCGTACTGCCCCTGGTCGAGCTCGTCGCGGCCCCGCGGGTAGGCCCAGCCCCACGAGGAGTAGAAGTCGCCGGTGCTGTCGATGTGCGCGCCGTCCGCACGCAGCAGCTTCGAGGTGACGATTCCGGCCTCGGGATGAAGCTCCGCGCAGGCCACCAGCCGCTCGAGCCAGTCGGGCTCGGCCACCGCGTCGTTGTTGAGCAGCGCCACGTACCGCGCTCCGCTGCGCATCGCGTACGCGATGCCTATGTTGACCGCGCCCGCGAAGCCCCGGTTGACCGGTTCGGCCAGGAGCGTGACGGAGGGGAATCGTGTCCGAACGAGCTCCTCGGACTCATCGGTGGATCCGTTGTCGACGACGACCAGCTCCGCCTGATGCGACTGCGCAACGAGCGAGCCCAGGCACGGCCCCAGAAGCTCCGCGCCGTTCCAGCTGGGGATGACCACCGTCACGCGCGCCACGGCCGACCAGGCTACAGCCGGTACGATGGCCGCTTGCAGGTGAATCTGGACGCGCCGCTTCCGGCCGAGCTCGGCGTGGGGGCGGGGACGGCGCTCTTTGTCCATGGCACCTGCTTTGACCCCGAGCGGGTGATCCGGAAGCTGAGCTTCATCCTCGACGGCCAGGAGCAGCCGGTGAGCGCGTTCGGGATGCCGCGTCTGGACCATTTCCGCGCGCTTCATCCGCGGCTTGACCCGTACCGAACCGGCGCCATCAGGGTTGATCCAGACGCGCCTGAGGATCCGCGGCTTCACAGCTATCGCAGCGGGTTCTGGGGGCTTGTCCGAATCGGTGAAGCGCCCCCCGGCGGTTCGCTCGAGCTGGGGCTGCGCGCGGCGCTGGAGGGCGGTTCGACCGCGAGCGCGCTGCTCGGAGAAGTGCGAGTTGCTGCTCCTCCCGAGCCGCTGACACTCCCGTTTCCGGGGCCCGAGGACCAGCCGCGGGTGGCGATTTGCATGGCCACACACGACCCGCCGCTCGACCTCCTCGCGCGCCAGCTTGACTCGATCCGCGCCCAGACCCATTCCAACTGGGTCTGCGTGATCTCGGATGACTGCTCGCGCCCCGATCGCTTCGAAGCCCTGCGCGAGCTCGTCGGAGAGGACCCGCGCTTCGCAGTGTCCCGATCCCAGCGCCGGCTCGGGTTCTACGCCAACTTCGAGCGCGCGCTCCAGCTGGCGCCTCGTGGTTGTGACTACGTTGCCCTGGCCGACCAGGATGACGCTTGGCACCCCGACAAGCTGACCGCGCTGCTCTCGTCTATTGGCGGTGCGCAACTGGTCTACAGCGATGCCAGGATCATCGGCCGGGGCGGCGAGCTGATCGCCTCCACGTACTGGGCCCGGCGGCGCAACAACCACACCGACCTGGACTCGCTGCTGGTCGCCAACTCGGTGACGGGGGCGGCGTCGTTGTTCCGCCGGCCGCTGCTTCACTACGCCCTGCCGTTCCCGCCCGGGCAGTTCGCCCACTACCACGATCATTGGCTCGCCCTCACCGCATTGGCCACCGGTGGGATCGAGTACGTGGACCGGCCGCTATACGACTACGTGCAGCATGGCAGCGCGGCGATCGGCCACGCCGCAGCGACCCGCGTCTTCACGCTGCGCGAGCGCGCTCGGAAGCTCAGGACGAACCGCGGCAAGCGCGCGCCCTTCTACCGCGCCACGTACTTCCGCCACGTCGAGCGCCTGATGGCGTTCGCGACGATCCTTCTGATGCGCTGCGACGAGCGGCTCACGCCATCGCAGCGCTGTGCCCTCGAGCGGTTTCTCGCGCTTGAACAGTCGTGGTGGCCGCTCGCGAGGCTGAGCTGGCTCGCCGCGCGGGAGCTGACGGGCGAGCCCGAGACGCTTGGCGCGGAGTGGATGCTGCTGCGAGCGCTGCTATGGCGACGCGTCCTGTCCGCCACCGCACGCGGTCGGCCAAATCGCCGAGTCTCGCTCGACTCGCTTCCGCCCGCGGATTTTGCACCGCCCGCCGAGCGCCGGGCGATCGGGGATGCCCCGTCCCGGGCGCTGGCAGAGAGGATCGCGCCGCTTGCGCTCACCGTCTCGCCCAACGCCCCCCCGCGGGTCAACCTGCTGATCCCCGCGGACGCGCTCGAGCGGCCGTTCGGAGAGCATCTCGCGAGCCTCGCCCTGGCCGCGCGGCTGGCGAGCCGCGGCGCGCGGGTGCGGGTGGTGGCGGCCGACCCGGTGGGCGAGCGGCCGCGCGAGGCGATCCGCGGATCTGGATCATCCCGCGGGGCGGCGGAGCCGTTCAGCCAGGTCGAGGTCGAGTTCGCTCACCGCGCCGGGGAGCTCGAGGTAAACCCGCGTGACGCGTTCCTCGCCACGACGTGGTCGACCGCGCATCTCGCCGCACGCGCAGTCGAGGAACTCGACCGCCGAGGGTTCGTGTACCTGATCCAAGCGTTCGAGCCGCTGAGGTCGTCTACGGGCAGCTACGCCGCGCTCGCAGACGCGTCCTACCGCCTCGAGCACTTCGGCCTTTTCTCCTCGGAATTGCTGAGGGAGTATTTCCGCGCTCACCGCCTCGGCGTCTTTGTCACCGGCTCGGCTGCCGGCGACGAGCGCTCGGCGTCGTTTGAAAATGCGATTTCGGAAGTGATGCCGCCGAGGGTTGATGAGCTGCGAGCGCGCGGTACGCGGCGCCTGCTCTTCTACGCCGGATCGGAAGTCCACGCACCGTCGAGTATGTTCGAGTTCGGCATCCTCGCCGTGGCTCGGGCGCTCGAGGAGGGCGCGTTTCGGACGGGGTGGGAGCTTCGCGGGATCGGCGCCGGGACACGGCGGCGGATCGACCTCGGCGGTGACGTGGAGATCGAGTTCTTGCCCTCCGTGCCCGCAGGAGACTTCGGCGGGCTGCTTGCCGGCCAGGATGTAGGACTGGCGCTGAGCTACGCGCCGAACCCCCACCTGGTGTCGATCGAGATGGCGGCAGCCGGCATGCTGAGCGTCACCAACACCTTCGAGAACAAGACCCGCGAGGCGCTGGAGGCGATATCGTCGAACCTGATCGCCGCACCCGCGACCATCGACGCGGTGGCGGGTGCGCTCGTCGACGCGGCGGCGGCGGTTGGCGATGTCGAGCGCCGCGTGGCGGGGGCGGCAGTTAATTGGAGCCGGCGCTGGACGGAATCCTTCGACGATCAACTCGTCGAGCGCGTCGCCTCGCAGCTCTTTGCACCATAACCCTGTGCGTCCTCTCGCCTAGACTGCCAGCGGGGTGCAGAGCGCGACGGACACGAACGTGAGTGAGTTGAGGGTTGCCCTCGTGCACGACTTCCTGCTCGACGTACGCGGCGCCGAGCGGGTATTCCTCGAGCTCTGCGAGATGTGGCCGCAAGCCGACATCTATACCGCCGTGTACGACGAACATGGCACCGAGGGACGTTTCGCACGGCGGGCGGTCCACGCGTCTTTCCTGCAGCGGCTGCGGCCGACGGCGCGGACATTCCGGGCGCTGCTGCCGCTCTACCCAGCGGCGATCGAGTCCTTCGATCTCTCCGGGTATGACCTCGTCGTGTCGAGCTCGTCGGCCTGGGCGCATGGGGCGCTCGCCGGCGAGCGGTGCGTGCACGTCAGCTACTGCCATAACCCATTCCGCTATGCGTGGAACGACCGGCAGAGAACGCTCGCGCGCCGGCGCGACCCGGTCACCCGGGCGTTCCTGCGTCACGCGCTCAGCCGCTGGCGGCAGTGGGACTGGATTGCCGCGCAGCGGATCGACCGCTATGTGGCGAACTCCCGGACCACGCAGGGGCGGATCCGTGCCTACTTCGACCGCGAGTCGGCGATCGTGCATCCGCCGGTGGAGACTCATCGGTTCGCGCCGGGCCCGCTGGGCAGCCATTACGTGATCGTCAGCGAGCTGATGGCGCACAAGGAGATCGACGTCGCTATCGCGGCCTTCAACGCACTGCACCTGCCACTGGTGGTGATCGGTGACGGGCCGGAGCGACGACGGCTGCAGCGGCATGCCGGTGCCACGATCAAGTTCGCGGGCCGCCTTTCAGATGACGCGGTGGCGCTGGTTCTCCAGGGCGCCAGGGCGCTGATCATCACGGCAGTCGAGGAGTTCGGGATCGTCTCAGTCGAAGCTCAGGCCGCCGGGCGGCCGGTGATCGCGCGCCGCGGCGGCGGCGCGCTGGAGACAGTCGCGGAAGGCCTCACCGGTTGCTTGTGGTCGGGGGGCCCGGCAGAGCTGGCACAGGCCGTCCGCGAATTCGACGCGGACGCGGTCGATCCGCAGGCCTGCGTCGCCAACGCCGCCCGGTTCGACCGCGGCGTCTTTCGCCGCCGTATGCTGGCCGAGGTCCAGGCTGCGTTTGAGCGCGAGACCGCGCCCGCGGTTGCCGCGCGCGTCGATCTGGGCGCCCGACGCCTGGTGTGATGTCGGCTGGGCGGTCGGCCGTGCTGCTGGGGGCGCGCTGCGTGCTGCTGGCCGGGGCGAGCGTTCTCGCCTTCTTCACCGGCGGCTACTTTCCCGAGGCTCAGGCTTGGGCGGGGCTGGTGGCCTGGGCGCTGGTGGCCATCGCGCTGCTGGCGGCTCGCCCCGCCTGGCCGAGGTCCCGGCCGGGCCGCCTCGCGCTTGCGGCCCTTGCGCTGTTTGGCGCCTGGACGCTCCTGTCGATTCTCTGGGCGCCGGTTGCCGGCAGCGCCTACCACGCAGGACAGCTCGTCTTCCTGTACCTCGGGACGCTGGTGGCGGCGACCCTGTTGCTTGCCGGAAGCCGATTGCGGCGAGTGGTCGAGCCGGCGCTCGCCGCCGGCGTTCTGATCGTGATCGGCTACGGGATTTCCGAACGGCTGCTTCCGGGACTCCTGCACTTCGCGCACTCCGTCACCGCCCAGGGGCGGCTCGAGCAGCCACTCACGTACTGGAATGCCGAGGGCGAGCTGGCTGCGCTCGGGTTCGTGCTGAGCGCCGGAATCGCCGGCGACGGCTCGCGGCGACTTGCCCTCAGGACGGTCACGGCCGCGGCGGCGCCAGTGTTGGGCCTCGGGCTGTATCTGTCCTTCAGCCGGGGGGCGCTGTTCGCGTGCGCCGCCGGCCTCGTGGCGCTGATCGTCGCCGTGCCGAGACCCGAGCAGCTGGCGGCGATCGCGCGCGCCGTGGCGTTGAGCCTGTTGGCGAGCGCGGCGGCGGCGCCGTTCCACGGCGTCACCGGGTTGCACGGTGGCCTCTCGGCGCGGGAACGGGAGGGCGCGGTCGTGCTGGTGATGCTCGTCGGGCTGGTCCTCGCCGCGGCTGCGCTCGAGCTTCTCAGCGAGCGTCGCGGTTTTGCCGGGTGGCTGCGGTTGCCCAGGCGCGCGCCGCTCATTGCGACGGCCGCGATAATCGCGGGCCTGGGCGTGGCCATCGTGGTGGGTGCGCATGAAAGCAGCGGGATTCAATCGCTCCCAGGTGGTGCTACGCGGCTTGCCTCGCTGCGCAGCGACCGCTACGCCTACTGGTCGGTGGCGCTTCGGGCCTTCGGGTCGCAGCCGTTGCACGGGGTCGGCGCCGGCGGTTGGGCGGTTGACTGGCTGCGCTGGCGCAGCATTCCGGCTGGAGCGCGGGACGCCCACTCGCTGGAGCTCCAGACGCTCGCTGAGCTTGGCGCGGTCGGAGCGCTGCTGTTGCTGGGCGTGCTTGCCGGTATCGCCCTCGCCGCCCGGCGCGCGCTGCGCGAGGGCGCCCGGATCGCCGCATCGGTCGCGGCGCTTGTCGTCTACCTCGCGCACTCGCCGCTCGACTGGGACTGGCAGATGCCGGCGGTGACGCTGATCGCAGTGGTGCTGGCCGGAGCCGTCCTGGGAGCGGAGCGCGAACCCGGCGGCGCGCGCTACAGCTCCTCGGCGATCCGCGGCGCCTCGCGCTTGAACAGCCAGACCGCCAGGACCGAGATCGCCACGTAGAGCGCCGCGGCGCCGGCCAGGCGCGCTGGGCCACCGGCCGCTGCGTCCCACGGCCACGGGCCGTGTGGGTTGGTCACCAGCCGTTGCGCGACGTCGAAGATCGGAGCCAGGGGATTGAGGGCGATCACGTCGCGAAAGGTGGGGGACACCGCCCAGATGGGATAGAGCGCCGGCGTGGCGTAGAAGAGCAGGGTGGCGAGGACCGTCCAAATGATCTGGACGTCGCGAAAGCGCGGAAACAGAGAGGAGACGATCATCGCCACCGCGGTGGTGATCGTGAACAGCACCACGAGCAGCGGCACGACCAGCAGCCAAGTCCACGCTGGGGCGACGCCGAAGGCGAGCACGAAGGCAAACGCCACCACGAGGTTCAGCGTCAGGTTGAAGAAGCTGGTGGCGACCACCGAGAGCGGGATGACCAGGCGCGGGAACTGGGTCTTGCGCACCACGCCCTCATAGCCGACGATCGAGCCCACGGCCATCGTCGTGGCCTCCTGAAAGAAGCCGAACAGCACGATGTCGAACAGGAGGAAGACCGGGTAGTGCGGCACGTGTGAACCCAGGTGGAACACGTGGGTGAACACCGCCAGAAGGACCCCGAACAGCATCAGCGGCCGGGCGAGCGACCAGAGGTACCCGAGAACCGTCCCGAAGTAGGACTTCTTGAAGTTCGTCACCGACATCAGCGTGAGCAGCTCGAGCGAGCGTCTCCATCCGCCCCCGAGGGCGGATGGCCCGGTGACGGGCCGCAACTCGCTCATTGCAGCTCGGCCTGGACGCTGGCTTGGAGGGTCACGACGCCGTGCCGCGGAGCGGTCCCGAACACGACGAACCGCAGGACACGGATGGCCTGCAGCGCCATCGAGCTCTGGGCCTCGTCCTGACGAATCCAGCAGTCCAGGTAGTAGCGCCCCGGGACCAGCCGGTTCTCGAGTCGGACCACCAGACGCACTCGCTGTCCGGACGCCACCGAAGCGGGGAACTGGTGATCGAACGCCGATACGACCACCCCGTCGGCGCTGACGACGTGGAACATGAAGACCGGCCCCGGCAGGTCGCGCGCGGCGTCGAACACCATGTCGGCCACGATCGGCGAGCCCTGCTCCACGTTCTCCAGGGGCTGCCCGGTCTCATCGCGCAGGCTCGCCTCGACGATCCGCGCGTTCAGCGACACCACCGGATCGCCGTCACCGCGGCCGTCCTCTGACGCCTCGGTGACGCCGAAGTTGAGGCGGTAGTAGCGCAGCGCGGCCTCCTCGGGATCGCCGATGTAGGCGATGGCGCCCGCGTCGAGGAGCATCGCGCGATGACACAGCAATTGCACGGTGGCCATGTCGTGGCTCACCAGCACGATCGTCTTGCCCCGCCGCCGTCGCTCGTGGAAGACGTCGAGACACTTCTGAGCAAAAGAGGCGTCCCCCACCGCCAGGACCTCGTCGATCAACATGATGTCGGAGTCGGCCTGAACCATGATCGCGAACGCCAGCCGGACGAGCATCCCGGATGAGTAGTTCTTCAGCTTGAGCTCGGCGAAATCGTGAAGCTCGGCGAAGTCGATCACCTCATCACGCTGCCGCGCCGCCTCGCGGCGTGTGAGGCCGATCAGGACGCCGCCGAGGATCACGTTCTCGTTGGCGGTCAGCTCGGGGTCGAACCCCACGCCCAGCTCGATGAACGGGGCCAGCCGCCCGGCCACCCGCACGGTTCCCGCGTCGGCTCGGTAGATGCTGGCGAGGATCTTGAGCAGCGTGCTCTTGCCCGACCCGTTGCGTCCGACGATCCCGAAGAACTCTCCGCTCCGGACGTCGAACGAAACGCCGCGGAGCGCCTCCAGGTCGCGGTACTCGGTGCGCGTGAGCGGATGGGTCGCCCGCTCCTTGAACGTGGTCATCCGGTGCTCGGGGATGCGAAACGACTTGCGCAGTCCCCGGACCTCCATCACGACGGGCGCGTCGGCCGTCGCCGGCAAGCGCCGTTGGGAGGGCAGTGGCTCGGCCTGTGCAGGGCTGACTGGGTCTCTCATCGGCAATTACACTCGTCGGCGATGCAGTCGGGGCGCCACCGATGATCGCATTCGCCACTTCGGTGACAAAACCTGACGTGTACCGGCGCTGCGCCGAGCCCGGGATCCGCCGGGTAGCCGAGCCTGACTCGGCGATCGAGCCGATGCCGGCCATAGGCTCGATCTTTCGCTCCTACAACGCGCTGCTCGATCGCTTCGGCGGTGAGGCGGAGCTCGAGGCGCTGGTCCTCGTTCACCAGGACGCCGAGATCGCAGATCATGGTTTCTGCGCGACGATCCGCGACGCCCTGCGCGACCCCGCGGTCGGCGTCGTCGGCTGCGTCGGCGCGGTGGGTGTACGCAGCATCGCCTGGTGGGAGGCGTCGGTGACCTGCGCGTCGTTCATCAACCGCTACGAAGAACATGGCGGCGGCGACCTGCGCTCGTTCTCGTGGGCGTGGGCGGAAGCTCCCGCCTATGCGCGGCTGGGTGAGGTCGAGACGCTCGACGGGTTTGTGCTGGTGCTCTCGCCATGGGTGGTCCGCAACGTCCGCTTCGACGAGTCGCTCGGGGAGTTCCACGGCTACGACCTCGACTTCTGCCTGCAGGTCAGGGCGGCCGGGCGCAAGGTGCTCACCGCCGACTTTCGCGCCGTCCATCATCGCCCGCTCAATATGCTGCCCGATCCCGACGAGTGGATCGACGCCCACATCCGGGTCGCCGAGAAGTGGGACGGCAAGATGGGCGTCGGTGGCGGGGTCGGCAGCTGGAAGGAGCGCGCGCGACGGGCCGAGGCCGACGCGGCTGCGGCGCGCCTGCTCGGGCACATGACGGTGCTCGCCCGCGAAGCCCAGCTGCGCGATCTGGAGCGAGCGCTGGACCAGGCCGCGCGCAGCATCTCCTGGCGGATCACCGCCCCGCTGCGCCTGCTCAGACGCCGGCCCCGGCCGCCTGAGCTCGAGCCGGCGGCGCAGGCCCGCCGTTCGCCACTGGACCCCCATCCCGGGCTGCCCGCGGGTACCCCAACGTGATCGCCTTTGGCGCATCGATCAGCGGGGATGCGCCCTACCGTCGTTACGCCGAGCCCGGCATCCGCCTGGCGGCGGAGCCCGACTCCGAGATCCTCGCCTTCCGGGCGGTCCAGCCGATCGGCCGGACCTACAACCTGATCCTCGACGCCGCGCGGCGCCGGGCGGACCTCGAAGCGCTTGTGCTGGTCAACCCGCACACGCAGATCACCGACCCGCAGCTGTGCGCAAAGATCAGGGACGCCTTCGCCGACCCGGCCGTGGCCGTCGTCGGCGCGGCCGGCGCCAGGGAGGTGCGGGACATCGCCTGGTGGGACGGCGAGGTCTTCTCCGCGCCGCTGGCGTACCGCTACGAGGAGTTCGGTGGAGGCGA
>DAIQND010000034.1:0-5723 GCA_036788555.1 Solirubrobacteraceae bacterium
CGGCAGGGCTGCTAACCGGCAACTCTAGTTGTCGCCACCGGCAGTTCTAATTGTCGTTAGTCAGATCCGTCCCTCGCCGCGCTCGGGCACACCGACGTGGCCTACTTCCCCGCCATCCGGCTGTCCTATCGGCAGGCGCGGCGGCTCGTCGCCGATGGTGCGGAATTGCCCTGCCTGCTGCACCACCGCTCACCCCGCAGCCGCCGGGCCTACCTCACGGCGCAAGCAAGAGCCCACGCAGCCGCCGTTGGTCTGGATGATGCTGGCGTGTGGCGCTAGACCCATTTGTTTGTGGTTGAGGTGGTAATACCGCTCAAGCGGGTTGCCAGAGCATTGGTGCCCCAGTTCAGAGTGCGAGGTCGGCACGTCACCGCCGTTCTCACTCGGTAAATTGCTCGATGTCTTCTACAACCCCTTAGGGTCGCGCGTCTTTTGAAACATCCGCGCTTGATGTTCGAGGGCGGCGATCTCCGCTAGCGTGGCGAGGGATTTCGTGCTCCCTTTGCGTATCCAGACTTCGCCGCTCGCGGAAGCGTTTGGGGCCGTGCGCGTTGCCTGCTTCCGGTAGACGCGGTAGGGCAGGTGGCCCACGTCGCGGGAAACCTCGATCAGGACGTACGGCCCCTCGCGGTGATCTCCGCGGGCCGCGATGCGAATCGACGGCGAGTGGGTGGTGCGGCTCGTCACGATTTGCTGCAGGCGCGTTTCCGTGGTGATGTCCAACAGCGCGCGATGCGCCCGCTCCTCGTCGGCCGAACCGGGGCGGTAGAACTCGCCGTTGTCCTCGACGCCGAGCAGCAGGTACCGCGGCCCCTGCCCCCCGGCGTTGGCCAGGGCCGTCACGTCCTTGGCGAACTCCCACTTCTCGGCGTCGGTGTCGAGCTTGTAGTGGCGCTTGTAGTCGAGGGTGTCCCCCTCCCCCGCACAGCGGAGCGCGTCGATCTCTCGGTCCTGGGCGACCCGCGCCCGCGCCAAGCGGGCCACCCCGAGGTACGAGCTCTCATAACGTGTGAGACCGATCCACTTGACACCCCGCGCGAGCGCGAACCTTTCCAGCGCGTCGAGGACCTCCTCCGCGCGGTCTGCCTCGAGCGGCGCACCCGCTGGATCTGCGTTGATCGCCTCAACGATCTGCCGCAGATCGACCTCCTCCACCGATGCGTAGTCCCCCAGTTCGTGTTGGGAGAGTTGGTTCAATGTGCCGAGCAGCGCCAGTTCGAGCGGGTTCAGGGAGATCGCGGCGGCGTAGAGCCACCGGAAATACTTGTCGCGCAGGCGCGAAAGATCGGCGTACTTAAACTGGATCGCGGGCGAAGTTCCGCCCACGCCCAGCACCCTTAACACGTCCACCGCGGCCCGAAGGACAGCCTGCGTCACGCTTACCTGGTTGGGTAGTGCTCGCATCGCGACGAACTGGCCCGCAAACTGCTGGAGATTGACCCACCGGTTGGGCTGGCCTTCGGCAAAATCCGCCAGGGCGTCGGCCACGGCATCACACCACTCGACGTAATCCATGAACGCCTCCGTAAACCGCTGTATGATAGGGAGCGATCCCGCGCCCGTCGCCGCGTTCGATGCTCTGCCGTCCTCGGTTCAGCGGCAGCGGAACCGGTGCGCGGTGTCTGAGCGAGGGGATCAGCGACGACGTGGACGAGTTTCTCGAGTCATCAACCGCCTCCCAACCCTCCGCAGATGGTTCCCCCCTCGCGTTCGTCGAGCGGCTGCGGTGCGACCTCCAGCGCCACCTCGCATCCCTCGGCCTGACCGCCCTCGCCCACGACGGGCACTTACCGCTGCTCGATAAGGACACGATTCGCGCCAACCACGCCGCCCAACGGCAGGCCATGGCCGCGCACGAACTGCGCGTCCTGGCGCCACGGCTGCCCCGCCTCCTGTCCCACTTCGCCGACGGCCGGGAGGTCGATCCGGCGCGCATCGATCCGGTCCTGGAGGTGGTCCACCCCGAAGCGGAGACGGGGGTGCTCTTTCGCCTGGCCACGCTCCTCTGGTCCGTTCCGGTCTCGCGCGGATTCGGCCGCCGCCTACGCTTCCTCGTCCGCGATCAACACAACGGCAAGCTCATCGGCCTCTTCGCCCTGGGCGACCCGGTGTTCAACCTGCGGGACCGCGACCGTTGGATTGGCTGGAGTGTGCGCGAGCGGGAGCAGCGGCTCGTCCACGTCATGGACGCCTACGTGGTCGGGGCGGTGCCGCCGTACGCCCAGCTCCTCGGCGGCAAGCTGGTGGCCAGCCTCTTGGGTGCGGCCGAGGTGTGCGCCCACTTCGAGGCCAAGTACGCCGGCCGGGTCGGCCACATCAGCGAGCAGCTGAAGCCGGCCACGCTCGTCCTCATCACCGTCACGTCCGCCCTCGGTCGCTCCTCCCTCTACAACCGCCTGCGGCTGGAGGGGCTCGTCGAACTGGTCCCCATCGGCCGGACCCAGGGGTGGGGCCACTTCCAGATCTCGGGGGAGCTCTTCGAGCAGATGCGGCAACTCCTCGCGCTCCACGACCATCCCTACGCGGCGGGACACCGCTTCGGTCTCGGCCCGAACTGGCGCATGCGCGTGATCCGCGAAGCCCTCCACTTGGCTGGTCTCGACCAGAACCTGCTGCGCCACGGCATCCCGCGCGAGGTCTTCGCGATGCCCCTCTACGCCAACTGGCGTGCGTACTTGGTCGGGCAGGCCGACACCTGCGACGGGACACGACCGACGGCGAGCGAGATCGCGCTGGCGGCGCGCGAGCGGTGGATCGTCCCCCGCTCGACCCGCCGCGGCGACTATCGACACTGGAGCCGAGAGGACACCGAACGCTTGCTGCGGCACGCGTCGTCGTGATGTCCGAGCGGGAGCGGGGACCGGCGATGGCCGCGCGCAACGGCTGCCACCCCGACCGCTCTCAGCCTGCCGGCGCTTCAGCCACCTCGCCAAAGAGGGGTGCCTGCTGCGGTTCCCGCCGCCTCGCCAAGGCTTCCAGCCTCTTCTGCCGTTTGCGAGAGGGGAACGGTTGCCCACACTCCGGGCAGAGCGGCCTCGCCGGGCGCGCCGCGATATGACGTCGGGGCTCGCGCGGTGGCCGCGCGGGCAGCTCCGCGGCGAGCTGGATGAAGCAGTCCAAGAACTGTCGGAGCGTCGGCACGTCGAGGGTCGCGCCCCACGTCCTCCACCCACCGTCCTCGTTCCAAAACCGCACGGCGCGGATCTCGTTGTTGCCGTCGTTGAGGAACTCCACGTTCCCGTGCGCCATCGCGTTGCGCACGAGCCGCAGCAGATCCCGGAGATTCTGCGGATCTTCATCCCGTGGGTCGTCCTTCTCGACGGTCGGCCAACCCTGGGCCTGCGCGTCCGCAAGGCTGAGCTTGAGCTGTGGCTCGTGCTGCCACTGCTCCCAGGGATGGGCAAGCGCACCGAGAAAGGAGTTGACCAGTTGCGTCACCTCCCAGACGCCTCGCTCATCCTTCCGTCTCCAAATGTAATCGAGGTTGTCCTTGGTCCGGTGCATGACGTCACGCACCGGCACGTCGGGCATCATGAGTCATCCCCCTCCGCCTGCATCAGGAAGACCTCGGTGTAGTCGGTGGTCGTCGCCTGGGGGTGCTGGCGCGAGCCCGTGAGCCGCGCCTCGAGCAGCCGCAGCCGCCGCCCATGCCCGGCGTGAGCCAACTGGGGGAACCGGTCGAGGGGGGCGTTCAATTGGACGACGACATCGCGCCAGCGCAGCCAGAGTTGCTGCCAGCCAGCAGTGCGCCGCACCCGCTCGATCGTCCCCTCCAGGCCGAGCTCGGCCCGGTTCCAGGCGGTCGCTCGCTCGCGTTCCTGTCCCTGCCACCGCCAAAACGGCCGGCACCACGGACGGAATTCGCAGACTTTGCAGACGTCCCCTGGCGTCGCCAGGCGATCGAACGAGGGCTCCAGGTAGAGGCCGGCAAGCACCTCGGCCGCCTCGTCCACCACCCGCTCGCAGGTCGGCGGGTCAACCGGCACCGCCCGGCGCTCCCCGAGGAACGGGTAGACGACCGTCGCCTCGGCGGGCCACGCCCCGTGCACGTCGTGCCAAAGCCAGGCATACAACTGCAGCTGCCGCTCGTAGCGCGCGGGCAGATCGGCGCGCACCGCCGACTTGTAGTCCACGAGCCGGATCCCCCGCGACGCGCACTCCACCCGATCGATCTGACCGACGAAGAGCCCATCGGCCGACCGTACTTCGACCTCGGCGGACCGGTCGCCTCGAAGGACCGGCTGGGCGCCCGCGGGTGTCGACAACCGCGCCGCCGCTTCCCGCCAGAGGCGCTGCCCCTCGACGATGACGGCCTCCCGTGCGCGCTCGATCCGTCCCTGGTCCTTGGGCAAGTGACGCTCGCGGGGCCGCCGCGCCGCCTGCGCTTCCTGATCGCGCAGCTGGTCATCGAAACGGCGCGCCGCCTCATACGAGGCCGCTTCGAGCGAGGCCGCTCTTGGCGGTCGCTCGGTCAGCGAGCGCAGCGCGCGGTGGAAGGCGGTGCCGATGCGGGAGGCGAACCCCTGCCGCCGCTCGTAGCCGGGCGAGGCCTCGAAGCAGGCACGCAACGGGCAGGAGCGCACGACTTCGATCGTCGTGGGGCCAAAGGGAGGGGCGGGGCGTCTGCCAGGTGGCCAACTGCGGCGTTCGGCGATGACCCAGTCGAACGGTCGTTGCTCATTCATGGGCGGACCAGGTTGTTCATGACCCAGAACGGCCGGCGCTCGAGATCGAACGACGTATGCACCGCGACCCGCAAGCCGTGGCGGGCGAGCAGCTGCTGCCGCTCCTGCGCACTGGGGGCCGCCTGCAGGGGATGGATGACCCACAGCCCGAGCCGCTGGTGGCCGTTCTCCAGGATGAGCGGCAGGTAGCGCCCGTCGAAAACCCCACCCCGCTGCGGTTGCCATGCCCCCTGGGCGTAAGCGGTGAGCGCCGTGGCGCAGCGATCCGCCTGCTCGGGCGATACCTCGGGTCGAGCGCCGCGCAAGAGGAACTCCAGGACGGCCGTCCCGAGCGGCCGGTCGAGGTAGCGGTGCACGGCTTGGTTGCCGTAGTCGTAGAGGCAGTGGTAGCACGCCCCCGCGCAATCCGGGTTGTCGCAGCGCCGCCCCAGCTCCAACGCCTTGGTGAGCACCTCTTCCAGGTTCTGCCGAATCGCCCGCGCGTAGCCGGCCCCGCCGGGGACGTCGTCGTAGAGGAAGACCTCGCCGTGGATGCGGCTGGGCCCGCGGCGGGCGGAGCGCACGCCCGTCTTGAGCTCACCCGGATCGAGCTGCAAGACCCGGGCAGCCGCATTCGCCACGAGCGTGCCGAAGGAGTACCACACCGCTTTGCCCGCCGGCTCGAGGTAGGGCGCGTCGAGCGCCTCCGGGAGGTCCACCCCGAGCAGCACCACCTCCGAGCGGAAGGGGTGGCCGAGGATCACTTGGTTGGAGAAGTCGCGCTGGTTGGGGCAACGTAACCCGGCCCGCGGCCCTCGGCGCCTGCCCCAATGCGGCGGGACGTTGGATGGCCGCAGGTGGGACGTCGGATCGCTCGGGTCGAGCGCCCGCCCACAGGCCGGGCAGATGAGGAATCCCGGGAACTGCCGATCCGGCCCCTTGTTGCAGGCGAAGAGCTCGCCCACGTGGACGTGCGTGAACAGCTGGGGTGCGAACGTGGTCCTCGTGCCAACGGCGAACGACGACTCGCCGGCGAGGAGCTGCGCCGCGGCGACGTAG
>DAIQND010000034.1:5733-10023 GCA_036788555.1 Solirubrobacteraceae bacterium
GACGACCGGGTCATACGCCGGAACCGCGTAGGCCTGCGCCGGGGCGACGTAGCCTCTGCGCTCGCCGTCGCCACGCTGGTAGAGGCGGCGACCTCCTTCCGGCAGCGCCCAGTCGACCGTGAACCCCTCCGGGCGAAGGTAGGGCAGCGGGGGCGCGAGGTTCCGGCTGCCACATTCGCGGCACGCCTCCACCACCTCCACCGCGGGGGCAAGGTACACCGACTGGCAGTCGGCGCACTCGACGAGCTTGCCCTGCGGCCGGTAATCGGGCTCGGCGGCAAACGGGTCGTAGACGCCGGCGCTGGTGTAGACGTAGGTGCTCGGGAAGACCCCGCGGATCACCTCGGCGCCGGGCGCGTACTCGGCGAGGGCGATCTTGCGGTCCCGTTCCATGGCGTCGGTGGAATACCCCATCCCTTCGGCGGGGCCGTCGCCGGCGGCCGGGATGGCGAGGCTCACCACGTCCACCGGGAACGCGTAACGCGGGAGGAGGCCGGCGAGGATGAGCGCTTCCAGCACCTCGGTCTGGGCGCCGCGGGCCGCCAAGGCAAGCTCGACCTCCTCCGGCAAGGCCTCCAGCCAATCGGCCAGGCCGCCGGCGGAGTCGGGGTGCGCGATCCGTTCGCACCGTCGGAGCAACACCCCCGCGCCCTCGGCGAGGAAACGGCGCAGGGCCTCGGCACCGCCGTCGGCCGCAAATTGCTCGACTGTCCCCCAGGCCGCGAAGAGATTGGAGGTGATGCGGCCGCGGCGGGCGAAGTACTCCTGGAGCAGGAGCGCACGCACGTGCCGCCGGGCGATCACCGCGTTGCCGAGGTACAAGGCGGGCACCCGCGGCGGCTCGCTCACGATCTCGGGCGGACGGTGGAAGTAGTACTGGTCGTGGCTGCGCTGCTGCGCGAAGGTGAGAACGGTCGCCACCGCGCTCCCCCGCCGGCCCGCGCGGCCCGCGCGCGGCTGGGAGTTGGCCACCGTGGGCGGGGTGGTGCGCATGCCGACGCACAACAGGCTGCCGATGTCGATGCCCATCTCCATCGTCGTCGTGACGGAGAGGACGTCGACGCGCTTGTCGTCGCGGTTCTCGTTGTCACGGAAGAAGTCCTGGAACCAGCGCTCCAGGTTGCGCGCTTCCTCGGTGGCGATCTGGGCCGTGTGCTCGATCGCGCGCAGGGGATAGGGGTCCTCGAACGGCGTCTTCGGCAGCGCGTAGAGCGCGGCGCGGCGGTAGAAGTTCCGGACCGCCTCGGTCGCCAGGGGCTGCGCCTGCTGGCCGCAGCGCGGGCAGACGCCGAACGGGGCCTCGCTCATGACGTAGGCGCAGGCCTGGCAGCGTTGGACGGTCGGGCCGATCGGGTGGAGTTCGAACGCGTCGAGGCGGATACCAAAGGGGACCTTGCCGTCGGCCGTGCGCCGCCCCGCCGGCTCGATGATCTTGAACCCGTAGAGCGCCTCCCAGAGCGGTTGCTGCAGCGCCCTCACCCACCGTTCCGCCTGGCCCGCCGGCAGGCGGCCCGCCCGGCCGAGGGCGTGGGATAGCGCGATGATGTACCGCCCCAGCTTGCGGTGCTCGCTCAGGTTGTAGGGGATGTACCGCCCGTCCCGCTTGAAGCCGGAGATAAGCAGGCAGCGGTCCTCGGGCTCGACCGCCGCCGGCCACTCCCAGGGCTTGTGCGGCCGCGGGGGCAGCAAGACCTTCTCCGTGGCGAGGAGGCGCGCGACCGCCTGCAGCAGCGCGACCGTCTCCGGCTCCGTGAGCGGCGGAAAGCACCCCACCTCAGCAGGGAGGCGCACGCGCCAGCGCGCCAACCCCAACGGTTCGAGGGCGAACTGCTCCTGGCAGAGCTCGCGGCGCAGCGCCACGTGGAATTTGGCCTCCGCCCGCTCCGACCAGGTGGGGTCACCCGCCTCGACTCCCGCGAAGAAGTCCGACAAACCGTCGTTGTCGGGGTTGAGACGCAGCGCCAGTTCCAGGGCGATCACCCGGCGGCGCAGTTCGGTGAACGGCAGGGGGGCCGGGTCGGCTTGGCGTCCCGTTCCCTCGCACGCCGGGCAGCCGATCATCTCCGTCGTCTGGGCTCGGCCGATGACGTATGCCCCGCGTTGCTCGATCGTTCCCTCACCCTCGCACGCGGGACAGCCGTGCAGCACGCGGTAGAGCAGCTGCCGGAAGAGATCGTCGGCGTGGTCTTCGCGCAGCTCCGCTGCCAGGCGGGCCGCGTCGCGGCGCGAGTCGCTGAAGAGGAGCGCCTTGCGGCCGTAGTTGGGCGGCTGACTCTTGGGCACCCGTCCCTGCACCCGAAACCCGTCCTCGACGATCACCGAGAAGGTGCGGGAGCCGCGCGTGCCGAGGGGCTCGATGACTTCGCGCCCCTCGCCGAAGTCTTTGGGCACGCGGTAGTGCTGGCACCGCGGGCATTTGTCGGGGAAGGGGCTGATCTGCGTGCCCTCTCGCCGCGCGGGCTCTACTTCGTAGGTAGGACGGGTGTGGACCTCGCGCGAGGGCGCGGGCAGCGTCGTACGGGTCGAGCGGTGCTCGGCCCGGGCGTTTGGGTGCGGCGCTTCGACGCCGAAGATGCGGAAGTCGCGGTAATCTTGCCGCTCCTCGCTCAGGTCGCTGCTCCAGGGCCAGAGGCTGCCGCTCGTGCCGTCGGGGATGCCCCCCAGGAACAGCAGGCCGCAATGGCGACACGAGAAGAGCTCGAGGACGCGGGCGCCGCAGCTGCACCAGGGCCGCGGGTCCGTGTAGAGCTTGCCGATCGGCCGCGTCTCGTCGCGATCTTGCGCAACGGCGGTGCAGGCGGGATCCATGCACGCCCAGAGGCCGGGAATGCCGCGGAAGAAGCCGTGGATGCGAGTGGAGAGGAGGGGCGGGGTGTCGGCGCGAGCATCGGCGCGGGCGAAGCTACCGGCGGTGAGTACGCCGCCCGTGGCCCGTTCCCGTTGCTCGGCATCGGCCTGCCCCGGCCAGCACTCCTTGGCGAGCTGGTCGAGCATGGTCGCGTTGCGCGCGGTGCGCGCGCGCACCCAGGTGACGTCCTCGTCACGCGCCAAGAGCCGGTAGAGCGCCGCTTGCGGCTCGGCGACGTGGTCGACCGGACCGAGGGTCAAATCGGCCGCCAGGCCGTCGATGGGCGGCCACGGGCGCTGGCCGTCGAAGCGGTCGTAGAAGCGACCGAAGGCGTAGAACCGCGGTGCGTCCGGCCGCCGCGGCGTGAGGGGCTCGCCCGGCTTGACGCGGATGAGGCTGAAGCGGCTCGCCGCCTCGCCGAACAGGTCCGAGGTGAACCGCTGCAGCTGGTCGTCCGCGCCGGGTGCGTTCGGGATCGAGGCGCTGGTGGCGATCGCCCGAAACTGCGGCGACCCCGCGACAAGACCGAGCCGCTCCTTCAGCCGCCGGATGAGGTGGGCGACTTCGGTGCCCTTGGCGCCGGTGTAGGTGTGGGCCTCGTCGAGTACGAGGGTAAGGCGCGCGTCCTCGTGCTCCTCGAGCCACCGGCGCGTGAGGTCGAAGATCGGGGCCTCGATGGGGCGGACGAGCATGTACTCGAGCATCGAGTAGTTGGTCACGAGGATGTCCGGCGGCGCCAGTTGCATGTCCCAGCGGCAGAGCATCTCCGGCCCGTTCGGGCGGGGCCAGCCGCCGGTGTCGCGCAGGTCTTCCCGCAGGTCCTCCCACTCGGCGGCCATGTTGGCGAAGTACTCCGACCATCGTTGGCGCTTGGCCCGGTTGGTGGGGCTGCCCGCCGGCCGCGACAGGCCGGTGTACATGCCGAAGCGGAGGAGATTCCCGCCCAGGTGCTGGCGCTGCCAGTCGGGGGATGCACCCCGCGCGAGGATCCGCCGCAACCGCTGCAGCTGGTCGTTCACGAGGGCGTTCATCGGGTAGAGAACGATCGCGCGGACCGCGGCCGGGCGGTTCTCGTGCTCCCGGCAGTGCAGCCACTCCTGCGCGGCCGCGAGGAACCGTCCCGCCACTTCGCGCCCGCTCGTGGGGCGCCAGGTGGCCGCCTCTCGGAGCAGGTCCGCCAGGATGGGGAGGAGGAACGCCTCGGTCTTGCCGGAACCGGTCCCGGTGGCCACGAGGAGGTTCGGCTGCTCGCCGAAGGCCGCCAGCAACGCCTCCTCCTGATGGGTGTAGAGGGGGAAGCGGTCGACCGGCACCCCGTGCTGCACGAGCTCCGCCAGCCCCGGCGCCACGGAGGCCGCCACCGCAGCGCCGCGCCGCCGGGGGGCGAGGACGATGGGCCTGGCGGTGCCGCTCAGCACCTCGATCGCCGCCCGGTCGAGGTC
>DAIQND010000034.1:10033-16257 GCA_036788555.1 Solirubrobacteraceae bacterium
GCGGGATGACGTCGGGATGGCTGCGCTCCAGCTCCTCTAATTTGTGCGCGGTGGGGAAGGCGGGTGTCGCCTCGACGAAGGGGGCTTGGGCGACAGCCCCGCGGGTCCGCAGGATGCGACCACGCTCCCGATAGACCGCCGGGTGGGAGATCTTGTACGCCGCCTCGAGGTACTCGACGGCGGATTCGTAGACGTGATCGAACGCTTGATTGGGCGTGAGCGGCCGCGCCTGGGGCGGCGTCAACGGGACCGCGTCCGGCCGCGCGGCCCCGTTGGTCGTGACCGCCGAAGGTGCCCCCAGGGTGGAGAAGCCAGCGAGATCCTCCGCCACGCCGGCCGCCGCACGGGGCGACGCGCCCGCCGCCGAGCGCGGGCGCCAACGCCCATCCGCACCCTGGACAAACTCGTCGGCGTGGCGACGCAGCACAAACGCCAGGAGCGACTCCGGAGCGCGCGCCCCTCCGAGGGTGGCCTCGACGCGATCGGCGAGCTCGACCAGCGACACGGGGGCGTCCAGAGCGTTGAGACAGCTGGCGACGGCTTCCTTGAGCCGGCTGTAGTGTTCTGGCCCCATACCTCCCCCATGTGCCGAGCCAACCGAATCGGGTACGCCGGCCCTGGGCGCGGCGTGAGTGGCCTGCCCTGGCGCACGTCCTAGGTTGGTCCAACGCAGGGCGGACGAAAGCGTGCAGGGCGATCTTACCAGAACAGGCAGATCTTGCCTGGCGCCTTACCCGCCGCCTCCGCGCAGCCACACCTCGATCCCCCGCCACTCCTCCTCGCTCACGCGGAAGTTGGTGCCGCGCGGGAACCGGAGGATCGGCAGATCCCACAGCGCCGGGCCGGCCGCCAAGTACGGCTTGCGCAGGGGCCGGTCAAGCAGCACCCGGTCGTAGCGCACCCGCACCCGCGGTTTGGCCCGCCGGCCCGCCTCGGGTTCGAGCCAGTACGCCTGGCCGCTGGCTGAGTCCGCCGTCACGATCGGCGCCGTGACAACGGTGCCCACGGCGTAGACGCCAGCATCCGGGCCGGCGATCCAGATCAACACCCGGTCCCCCATGCCGACCTCGTCGGCGTGCTGGTTCAGGTTCCACCACTCGTCGCTTTCTCGCGCCAGCGACTCGAAGATGCGGTACCGGCTCGGGTTGGCCTGGAAGATCCAGTACCCGGATCCCCGCGCCGCCCCATCCCCGGCGGCAGCTCGCGACGGCGCGCTCATGACAGCGTCTCCCCCTCCTCCCCCAGCCCAGTCCAGTCGTCGTCGTGCTTCCCCTCACGATCGATGTAGCGGGGGTACGGGGGCAGCACGTCCTGGCCGTAGAAACCGGGGATTTCGTCGAACCCCACCCGCCGGCCCGCGTACGGCATCGGAGGGATACCTGAGTCCGTGGGGGCGACCCGATCCACCAGGACCAGCGAGGAGGGCAGCTCCGGGTCGTCGTCGAGGTGGTAGCGATGGATCTGATCCAGCTTCTCGCGAACGACCCAGCCCTGGATCGCGAGGAAGCGCTGGGTGGCGTGCATGGCGCGTTGCGTCCACGGCCGGGCGGGGTCGTCCGGGAGGATAAGGCAGCCGCTGCCACCATCGGTCCGGACCAGTTCGCAGCCGCGCGTGATGAACAGCCGCGCGCTCTCACCCCGGTTGTGGCTGCCGTACGGCGGGTTGACGTAGAAGTAGTCCCACTCCCCCACCAGGTCGTTCGGCAAAGGATCGAAGCAGTTGTACCGCCGGACCACCAGCAGGTCGGCGAAGCCGTGGCGCGTGGCCAGGCCGAGGGCGGCCGCGAGCACCCGAGCGTCGAAGTCGAGCACCAGCATCCGGGACGGGCCTCGGGCGCCACGCACCGCCAGCAGTCCCAGCAGCACGGCCGTTCCGTCCAGGTCGCCGACGAAGGCCACGGCCTTGTCGGTCAAGGACGGAAGCACCAGCTTCGCCTGGCGGAGGAGATCCTCGCCGCGCATCGGGATCTGGTCGAAGGCGCGCAGCGGTTCCGGCCGCGCCTGCTCGACAAGCGCCAGGGCCTCCTCTTCGGCCGCCGTGATCGGGACCTGCAGCCGGTGCTTCAGCAGGCGATCCGGATCGCCTGGTCCGCGCTTGGGGAGGACGGCCAGGGGTCGCGCCGCGGCCTCGCGCACCGCGGGCCGCCCCCTTATCAGGGCAGCACTGACTGGTGCGACGGGAAGGGGACTGACGACCGCCGGCGAGCGGGGTTCGGCCACGCGTGACTCCTTCGCGCTTCAGGCGGCGTGGCCGCGGTACTCGGACCACAGACCCAGGATCTTGATGCGGAACTCGACCAGTTCCACGCTGACGCCGAATTCCGCGGCCAGCACGGCGGCGGGCGTCCCCGCCCACACCACGCGCGCGACGGCCACCGCCGGGAGGAGGGCGGCGGCCGCGACCCTCTTGGCCTCGCGCTCGGTCTGCGCGTCGTACCGGCGCCCCGCCGCTCCGTTCGGTTGCGGCGCGAGCAGGGAGGGCCGATGCCCGAGGTGGACGTGGGCCACCTCCTCCATGATCGTGGCTGCGGCACGCTCCGCCGTCTGGCTAGGGTTGAGGAGCACGAGCAGCTTGCCCCCGGGCAGCGAGATCCCCCCGCCCGACCACGCCTTGGCGTCGACGGCGCCCAGGTGGGCGCGGTCCTCCGGGCTCATGCCGACCAGGTCGGCCAGGTCGGGGATGATCACCCCGAACTTGGGCGCAACCGCCCACGGGTCGAGTCGCTCCAATGGGCCGATCCCGGCCCGCCGCCGCAGCTCAGCAGCGTGCTCTTCCACGAACCGCTGGAACTCGCGGGACGACCGGCCGTCGCCGGTCGTCGTTGTCGGCCTGGTCCCCATCTCATCGTTCCTCTCGGTCGGGCCTCACCCCTGCAGCGTCGTCGCGGGGCGAGGCGGGGCCGATCCGCGCGAACTGCTCGTAGGCGACGCGGAAGGTCCGCGCGAGCGCGGCGGCGGTGGCAGCATCGAGGTTCGGGTCGGCGCGCAGGTGGGCCTCGACCATATCGGGGACCGTCTCGCCCTCGCGGTGCGTCACCGCGTGCATCGGCGGCGGGGGAGCAACCGCCACGACGCGGTCGAGGGCTACCCCCAGCCACCGAGCGAGCGCGGCGAGCGTGCGCGTGTCCGGCACGGGCGCCGCCTTCCTGGTCTCGTTCTCTGCCGCCCCCGTTGATTGCCGGCGTTCCAGCCGCGAGAGCGTCGCCGGACTGACCCCGCTCTGCCGGGCCGCCTGCTCCAGGGTCAACCCTTCGGCCTTCCGTTTCGCTCGGATGAGCGCGCCCAAATCCTCGAGCCGGACGGGCTGTCGCCCATCGGCCATAGCCGGAGCTTCGTCGTCCATCGAGCCCTCCGCGGAGAGAAACTCGCCCACTTGGCTGCCGCTCGGCGCATGCCGCTCCCCACGGCAGATTTTCATGGTTGGTATTTATACCACAAGTGAAAGGAGGGGGCGCGGGGACGGCGTCCGGCGAGGAACTGAGCGGGATCGGTTGACGGAACCCAGATCAGAACATATGATCTACCACCAGGAGTCGGGCCGCGGAAGGAGGTTGCCATGTGCGGTCGCTACACCCTCGCCGAGCCGGAGGACCTGTCGGAGCTCTTCGCCCTCACCCACCTCGCGCGCCAACTCGAGTTGGCCCCCCAGTTCAACGTCGCCCCGTTGGAGCGGATGCCGGTGGTGCGCGCCGGCGACGACGAAGGGTGATGCGGCCATCGAGAGCTACACCGTCATCACCACCCCGGCCAATGAGCTCGTCGCCCCGCTCCACGACCGGATGCCGGCCATCCTGCGGCGCGAGGACGAGCAGGCCTGGCTCGACCCGGAGCTGGACGATCCGAAACGGCTGCGGCGGCTGCGGCCGAGCGGATGGTGGCCTACCCGGTGGGCAGGCAGGTCAACCGCGTCGCGGCAAACGGCCACACCCTCATCGAGCCGGTACAGGCCGCCTAAGGGCCCTGTCCTTCGCGTTTTCCGATTCTTCCAAATCCAGTCGCCCTTGCGCTACTGTTGTTTCTCGCACAGATTTTCGATAATGTGGCTATCTATGCTCGATATTGCCCGCTCCCTTGCGGCTGCCGCATCCATCCGGCTCGAGCCGCGCGCCTGCGACAAGAACGCCCTGCTCGCCCGTCGCGGCGTATCCCCGGTCCGCTGGCTCGGCGCCAGCCGGATGGGTTCGGATAGCCGGAGCGGTGCTCATCGCCCGGTCCCTCTTTCGCTCGGCGCGGTCGCGGTGTAGAGTAGCGTGGCACTCGAGCGGCTGTTGGCATGCCACGGCAAGGAGCGGAGGAGGTCCGTGTGGCACCGGAAACGATTAACCGGCGGGAGTTCGTGGGCCGCTCGGCCGCGCTCGCGGCAGGGCTGACCGCGGCGGTGGGGCTGCTGGAGCAGGCCGCCGCCCAAGGCAACGCGCCGCCGGCGAAGAACCTCAAAGTCGGCTGGAGCACGATCTATCTCACGCCGTCCTGGATGAAGGAGACGAGCAACGAGATCCAGGCCGAGATTGACCGCCTGAAGAAGCGCGGCGTCGTCGGCGATTACAAGGTCTTCGACGCCAACGGCGATAGCGCGACGCAGATCGCCCAGATCCAGTCCATGATCGACCAGAAGTACGACATCGTCCTCCTGATCGCCGGCTCGGCGACGGCGCTGAACCCGGTCGTCGAGAAGGCGACCGCCGCCGGCCTCGTCGTCGTCAATTGGGACAGCCTGGTCACGACCGACAAGCTGACGGCCAAGGTCTTCGAGGATCAGGTCGAGTGGGGGCGCAAGACGGCGACCTGGCTGGTCAACAAGCTCGACGGCAAGGGCAAGATCCTGACGATGAACGGCCCGGCCGGGATCGCGGTCAGCGAGGCGCGCTGGTCCGGCGCGAAGGAGGTCTTCGACAAGACCCCCGGCATCAAGATCGAAGGGACCGCCAACGTCGAGTACAACGAGGCGCCGGCGCTCGTGAAATGGACCAGCCTGCTGGCGGCGCATCCCGACATCAACGGCATCTGGTGCCAAGCCGGGGCGCACGCGGCGGCGGCGATGAAGGCCCTGCAGCAGCGCGGCATGAAGCTCGTGCCGATGACCGGCGAGAACTTCAACGCGTTCCTCAAGATGTGGTGCCAGGCCAAATCGCAGGGCTTCAGCGCCTACGCAACCGCCGAGGTGAACTACATGGCCGTCATCTCGCTCGACCTGGCGGTCATGGCCAAGTCCGGCCAGAAAACGCCGAAGCAGGTCGTCGTGCCGCTGCCGGAGATCACCAACGAGAACGTGTGCGACTGGGCGAGCAACAAGTTCCCGGACGACTGGTACGTCATCCCACACATCCCGACGACGGCGGAGATCGACAAGCTGATCGCCGACTCGCTCGCGGCCGAGGAGAGCGGCAAGACCGCCACGCCCGCGAGCTAACCCGCACCAGCGGACGCCGCCTCCCTGTCCGCAGCCGTCTGGAGAGCCTCTTCTTTCCGGGAGGGGGACTCCCCGTCGTCTGGCGGCGTCCCGCGCTTGCATAATTCGCCAAGTCGAACGGGGCGGAAACGGGACCACGACGGATCAGGTGATGAGCGCAACCTCAGAATCGCTGACAGGGATCAATGTCGCCCCGGACCGGGGAGCTTCGCCGCCCACCCTGCGCACCACCGACTTGACGAAGTCGTTCGCCGGGAACGTCGTGCTGCGCGACGTCAGCTTCGAGACGCGGCCGGGCGAGATCCACGCGCTCGTCGGCGAGAACGGCGCCGGCAAGAGCACCCTGATCAACCTCATCACCGGCGTGCACCACCTCGACGACATCATTGTGGCCGACACGCTGGCGCCTGCTGATCGCGCTGCCCACGATCAACCTCATCACCGGCGTGCACCAGCCCGAGCGCGGCACGATCGAGATCGGTGGGGTCGTCGCGCCCCGCCTCGACCCGCGCACCTCGGAGGCGCTCGGCGTCGCCACCGTCTTTCAGGAGCTGAGTCTCTGCCCCCACCTCACGGTGGCGGAGAACGTCTTCCTCGGCCGGGAACTGGTGCACAACGGCCTCATGGACTACCCCGAGATGGAGCGGCGCGCGGCAGCGCAGCTCCGGGAGCTCGGCGTCAGCATCTCGCCCAAGGCGGTCGCGCGCGAGCTGCCCCTGGCCGAGCAGCAGCTCGTCGAGTTCGCGAAGGCGCTGATCAGCCAGCCGCGCCTCCTCATCCTCGACGAGGCGACGTCGGCGCTCGACGGCGGTCA
>DAIQND010000035.1:0-16005 GCA_036788555.1 Solirubrobacteraceae bacterium
GCGCGAGCCAGGTTGAACAGCGTGTCGAGCATCCACAGCGCCGAGGCGAACGTGTTGCTGACGCCCGGCTTGCCCGAGCACGAGGCGGAGTTCAGCTCGTCGAGCCGGAACGGAAGCCCGTGGGCGTGCGCGACGGTCGCTGCGGGCGCGATCTCCTGCGCGAGCCCGTGCGCGGACCGGTCGCTCAGCAGGTTCTCGATCGTGGGGTAGCCGCGGGCCGAGGGGTTCGTCAGGCAGGCATCCAGCGGGTAGTGGTGAAACGTGACCAGCGCCAGCCCGGGCTCGGCGGCGATGAAGCGGCCCAGGCTCCAGTCGAACGTGGCGTACGCCGGGCCGGCGACCGCGGCGTGCTCGCCGATCACGCTGCGCCACCGCGAGAACTGACGGACATAGTCGCTCGGGCCGTAGCCGGGCGGTCGAGCGTAGATGCTGCGGCCGTTCCGGCGGTACCAGGGGAACAGCCCGTAGAGGTCGGGCTCATTACCGAGCTCGAGCGCGTCGAGGTACCGCGGCTCGATCGCGGACTCGAAGGCGCGCGCCTCGGCCGCCGCGACGTCGGGGCGACCGGCCTTGAGGTTGAGGTCGAGGACCAGCTTCGCATCCAGCGCCCTGGCCAGCGCCTCCGTGCTGTTCAGCCACTGGCGGGTGAGCGCGAAGCGCGCGCCGCGTGGGCGCGGTTCCCCGTGCTCCGGCCACCACGTGATGTCAGCGCTGTTGCCGCCGATTCGCAGCACCGGGCGCTGACCGGCGGTGAGGTCGCGAACCAGCCGGACCAGCACGGGGTCAAAGCCGGTGCGGCGAGATCCGGCGTAGGGCTCCACGGCGCTGTATTCGAACGAGAGCCCGACGAAGCCCCCGGGGAGCGCTCGCCCGGTCGGCCGGGACCCGACGGTGGCCGAGATGCTCGGGGTGCGCGGAGGGGCCGGCGGCTCGACCGTGACGAGCGGGCCGGTCGAGGTGCCGCTGGCGAGCGCGACCCCGGCTCCCGCGAGCGCACCAGCCAGCAGCAGCCCGAGGCCCGCTCGGTAGACAGCGCTCCGCTCCACGCGCGTGATCGTGGCACACGCCGGTTAGCGCCTCACCGCCTGTCAAGCTTGTGGGGATGGACACAGACACCGAGCAACTGGTCGACGAGGACGAGCCGCAGGCGGCGACGGCGCTCACCGACCTGGTGATCATCACCGGCTTCTCGGGCGCCGGCAAGTCAACCGCGATGGCCGTGTTCGAGGACGCCGGCTACTTCTGCGTGGACAACCTCCCCTCGGAGATGATCCGCTCGCTGATCGACCTGTTCATGCACAAGGGCTCGAAGGTCGCTCGTGCGGCCGTGGTGTGCGATGTGCGGGGAGGCACGTACTTCGAGGGGCTTGCCTCGATGCTGGACGACCTCCGGGCTTCGGGCCTGAACCACCGGGTGCTGTTCCTGGAGGCCGACGAGCAGGCTCTGCTGACCCGCTACAAGGAGACCCGGCGCCGCCATCCACTGGCGCCGACCGGAAGCGTCGCCGACGGGATCGCGCGGGAGCGGGAGGCTCTGGCCCCCCTGCGCAACCGGGTCGATTTGGTGATCGACACCACCGGGCTGACCGCGGCGATGCTCCGGCGCAAGCTCGCCGACGAGCTGCTGCCCACCCGGACCCCGGGGCGGCTGGCCGTCACGTTCGAGAGCTTCGGCTTCAAGTACGGGCCGGCGCGGGATCCGGACCTGCTGCTCGACGTCCGCTTCCTGCCCAACCCGCACTATGAGCGCGACCTGCGACCCCTCACCGGCAAGGACCCGGGGGTGATCGAGTTCATCAACCGGAGCGGCGAGCTCGACGCCTTCTACGAGCGGCTCCATCCGCTGCTCGACTATCTCCTGCCGCAATACCTGGCCGAGGGAAAGGCCCACCTGGTGGTGGCGATCGGCTGCACGGGCGGACGTCACCGCTCGGTGGCGATCGCCGACCATCTCGGGGAGCGTTACGGCAGCGGCAACGAGTACCTGATCGAGGTCGTCCACCGGGACGTCCAGCGCCCCGTCTGACCTCCTGGGAACCCTGAGCCGCTCGTGACCGGCTAGCCTTCCTCACCGCCGACCCGACGCCGCGAAGGTAGGCGTTCCTGGTTTCAGCGGCAGCAAAGGAGAGGTGGATGCCGGTACGCGTCGGGATCAACGGCTTCGGGCGGATCGGGCGCAATGTGTTCAGGGCGGCCTACGAGCGCGGTGCCGAGATCGAGTGGCTGGCGGTCAACGACCTGGTCGATCCGGCGACGATCGCCCACCTGCTCAAGTACGACTCCAACTACGGGCCGTTCCCCGGCGAGGTCCGGGCCAGCGAAGGCGGGTTCAGCGTCGACGGCCGGGAGATCCGCGTGCTGGCGGAGCGCGACCCGGCGTCACTGCCGTGGGGCGAGCTGGGCGCCGACGTGGTGATCGAGTCGACCGGGCTGTTCACCGACCGCGCCAACGCGTCCAAGCACCTCGAGGCGGGGGCCAAGAAGGTGGTGATCTCGGCTCCGGCCACCGACCCTGACGTGACCGTCGCGCTCGGCGTCAACTTCGACGAGGTCTACGACCGCGATCAGCACCACGTCATCTCCAACGCCTCGTGCACGACGAACTGCCTGGCGCCGATCGCGAAGGTGCTTCAGGACGCGGTGGGGATCAAGCACGGGCTGATGACGACGATCCACGCCTACACGGCCGATCAGCGGCTGCAGGACATGCCCCACCGCGACCTGCGGCGCGCCCGGGCCGCGGCGATCAACCTGATCCCCGCCTCGACCGGCGCTGCGAAGGCAATCGGTCTGGTGATCCCCGAGCTCAACGGCAAGCTGCACGGGTTCGCCGTGCGGGCGCCGGTACCGACGGGGAGCGTGGTCGATTTGACCGTCGAGGCCGAGCGTGAGACGTCGGTCGAGGAGGTCAACGCGGCGCTCCGGGGGGCCGCCGACCGAGGGCCGCTGGAGGGACTGCTCGCCTACACCGAGGATCCGATCGTCTCGAGCGACATCGTCAAGAACCCGGCGTCGTCGATCCTCGACTCGCAGCTCACGGCGGTGATGGACGGAACCATGGTCAAGCTCGTCTCCTGGTACGACAACGAGTGGGGTTACTCAAACCGGATCGTAGAGCTGGTTCAGAGGCTGCTTTGAGAACGCTTGATGACCTCGGCGAGCTCGCCGGCAGGCGGGTGCTCGTCAGGGTCGATTTCAACGTGCCGCTGAAGGATGGGCGGGTGACCGACGACACCCGGATCCGCGCCGCGCTGCCAACGATCCGGGAGCTCCTCGACCGCGGCGCGAGCCTGGTGGCGGTCTCGCACCTCGGGCGGCCGAAGGACCGCGAGCCGGATCTCTCGATCCGGCCGGCCGCCGACCGCCTGGCCGAACTGAGCGGCGCCGACGTCACGCTGGCACCCGCAGTCGTGGGCGAGCAGGTGACGGCATTTGCCCGGAATCTCAACCCGGGTCAGGTGCTGGTCCTGGAGAACGTTCGCTATGAGCCCGGCGAGACGCGCAACGACCCGCAGCTTGCGGCCGGCCTGGCGCAACTGGGCGATGTGTACGTCAACGATGCGTTCGGCGCCGCGCACCGGGCTCATGCCAGCACCGAAGGCGTGGCGCATCTGATTCCCGAACGGGCGGCCGGCCGGCTGCTCGAGCGAGAGGTCAGGACGCTCTCCAAGCTGCTCGAGGATCCCGAGCGTCCGCTGGTGTCGGTGCTGGGCGGGGCGAAGGTCTCGGACAAGATCGCGGTGATCGAGCGCTTCCTCCAGGTGGCGGACGCGATCCTGATCGGCGGCGCGATGTGCTTCCCGTTCCTCGCCGCCCAGGGGCATGCCGTCGGGGCGTCGCTGTGCGAGGCTGGCGACGTCGAGCTCGCGCGGCAGGCGCTCGCCGCCGGCTCCGGCGCTCGCGCCCGGCTGATGCTTCCCCAGGATTTGGTGATCGCAGACCGGCTGGCGGCGGAGGCCGACGTCCGGCAGCTCGACGGTGTCGACGTCCCCGCGGGCTGGATCGGGGTCGATATCGGGCCGCGCACCGCCGAGAGCTACGCCCATGAGATCGCCGCGGCGCGAACCGTGTTCTGGAACGGGCCGATGGGCGCGTTCGAGCTCGAGCCGTTCGCCGCCGGCACGCGGGCGATCGCCGAGGCGATGGCGCAGGCTCCGGGGGTGACGGTGGTGGGCGGCGGTGACTCGGCGGCGGCGCTCTCGCAGTTCGGGCTGGCGGACCGCGTCACCCATGTCTCGACCGGCGGCGGCGCGGCGCTCGAGCTGATCGAGGGCAAGCCGCTGCCCGGCGTGGAGGCGCTGCAGTGATCTCCGCGAGCGCGCGCGTCCCGCTGATCGCGGGTAACTGGAAGATGCACGAGACGGCGCGGGAGGCGGGGGATCTGGTCGCGGCGCTGTTGCCGCGGGTCTCCGGGGTGAGCGGCGTCGAGGTCGTCGTCTGCCCACCGTTCACCGCGCTGGGCTCGGTGGTCGGTTCGGTGGAGGGTTCGCGGGTGCGGGTGTTCGCGCAGAACATGCACCAGGAGCCGGCGGGCGCGTTCACCGGAGAGGTCGCGGCGCCGATGCTCGCAGAGCTCGGGGTGCGCGGGGTGATCCTCGGGCACTCCGAGCGACGGGAGATGTTCGGCGAGACCGACCGTGCGCTGGCGCTGAAGGTGCCAGCGGCACTCGCAGCGGGACTGGCGCCGATCCTGTGCGTGGGCGAGACCGAGGAGGAGCGCGAGGCCGGCGAGACCGAACGCAAGCTCCGCCACCAGGTGCAGGAAGGTCTGGCGCGTGTCGATCCGGAGCGGCTGGGGGAGGTGGTGATCGCCTATGAGCCGATCTGGGCGATCGGGACAGGCCGGGTGGCCACGCCCGAGCAGGCCCAGGAGGCGCTCGCCTTCATCCGCGCGCTGGTCGCCGACCGATCGCCTGACCAGGCCGAGCGCACCCGCGTGCTGTACGGCGGGAGCGTCAGCGCCGAGAACGCCGCGGCGCTCCTGGCGCTGCCCGATGCCGACGGAGCGCTGGTGGGCGGGGCGAGCCTCAAGCCGGAGTCCTTCGCCGAGATCGTCTCAGCGGCCGTCGCCTGATGCCGGTCGCGTCCGGCCCAGAATCCTCTCCCGTGCCGGCGGTGGCGCTGATCGTGCTCGACGGGTACGGTCTGGCGCCGGACGGCCCGGGAAACGCGGTCTCGCTCGCCCGGACCCCCGTGTTCGACGAGCTGTGGGCGAGCTATCCGCACACGGAGCTGAAGGCCGGGGGGCGGGCGGTCGGGCTGCCTGAGGGCCAGATGGGCAACTCTGAGGTCGGGCATATGAACCTGGGGGCGGGGGCGGTGGTCATCCAGGACCTGACCCGGATCGACGAGGCGGCGGCGGGCGACGGCTTTGCTTGCGACTCCGTGATCCGCGAGGCATTCACCGGGGCTGAACGGGTGCACCTGATCGGGCTGGTCTCCGACGGCGGGGTCCATTCCGGGTGGCAGCACCTGGAGGCGCTGATCCGCCTGGGCGCCGAGCTCCAGGTTCCGGACCTCGTGCTCCACGCGTTCACCGACGGGCGCGACACGTTGCCGACCTCGGGCGCCGGCTATCTCCAGACGGTCGAGGGCTGGATGTCCGATGCGGGCGTCGGGCGGATCGGCTCGGTCGTCGGCCGCTACTGGGCGATGGACCGCGACAGGCGCTGGGAGCGGATCCAGCGGGCGTATGACCTGCTGGTGCATGGGCGGGCTGAGCACCGCGCGTCCTCGGGGCCGGAGGCGGCGCGGGCGGCCTACGAGCGCGATGAGACCGACGAGTTCATCACCCCCGTCGCCGTCGGGGACGAGGCGCGGATCCGCCCGGGAGATTCCGTGCTCGCCTTCAACTTCCGTCCTGACCGGATGCGGGAGATCACCCGGGCGCTGGCCGAGCCGGGCTTCGCCCAGATCGACCGCGGCGGTGCGCCGCCGGTGGAGCGCTACGCGACGATGACCCAGTACGAGGAGGACTGGAGCTATCCGGTGGCCTTCCCGCCGCAGCGACCCGAGGTGACGCTGCCCTCCGTGCTGGCGGACCGCGGGATCCGCCAGCTGCACGTCGCCGAGACGGAGAAGTACGCGCATGTCACGTACTTCTTCAGCTCCGGCGCCGAAGAGCCGTTCGCGGGCGAGCGGCGCGAGCTCGTGCCCTCGCCGCGCGAGGTCGCGACCTACGACGAGAAGCCGGAGATGAGCGCGCGTGAGGCGGCGGCGGCGTTTGTCGAGGGATGGCGGGAGCATTCGCCCGGCTTCGGGATCATCAACTTCGCCAACCCGGATATGGTCGGCCACACCGGCGTGATCGAGGCGGCCGTGAAGGCGATCGAGACGGTCGACGGCTGCCTGGGGGAGGTGGTGGAGGCGGTGCACGCCTCCGGCGGGGCCTGCGTGATCACCGCCGACCACGGCAACGCCGACCACATGCTCGAGCCCGACGGAAGCCCCAACACCGCCCACTCCTTGAATCCGGTGCCGCTGATCGCGACCGTGCACGGTCTGGCGCTGCGCGCCGGCGGGATCCTGGCCGACGTGGCTCCGACGGTGCTGGAGTTGCTCGGGGTGGAGCAGCCGCCGGAGATGACGGGGCGGTCACTGATCGAGGGATAGGGCGCGGACGCGGGGCGGTCGGTCAGGAGCCGTGGGGTCCCGGCCGGCCCGCGCCCCCCGAGCCACCGCGTCCAACGAAGTTCTGAGCGCTAGACTTGACATAGAGTCACTTAGATTTCATAATGTGCTCAATCACAGTTTTGCCTCAAGAAGGAGGGCTTTAGATGGCACTAATTCGCTGGGAGCCGGTGCGAGAGCTCAACACGATCCAGAACGAGATGAACCGGCTGTTCAACACGTTTTTCGATGCGCCTGCGGCCGGTGCCGGCCAGACCCCGACCCGCCGGTGGCTGCCGGCGATGGACCTCGCGGAGACCGACGATGAGTTCGTGCTCCGCGCTGACCTGCCGGGCCTGGGCGAGGACGACGTCAACATCGAGCTCGAGGACAACGTCCTCACGATCTCGGGCGAGCGCAAGTCCGAGCACGAGGAGCGCAACGAAGGCTGGGTGCGGGTTGAGCGTGCCTCGGGATCGTTCTCGCGGTCGCTGACCCTGCCGGAGGGCGTTGACCCCGAGCGCGTCCGCGCGAGCTTTGACCGCGGTGTGCTCGAGGTTCACATCCCCAAGCCTGAGCAGCGCAAGCCGCGCAAGGTGACGATCGCCGCGGGCGGCGGCGCCGCCAAGACGATCGAGGGATCCGAGACGCAGACCTCGGGCGAGACGGCCAATTCGCGCGAGCCGGCCGGCGCAACGGCTTGAGCAGTCAGTTCGCTGGTAACGGACCGGGTCGGAAACGGCCCGGTCCTCGTTCGTTAACCCCCTGAGGCTTCAGCGCCGCCGAGGGCGGGAAGAACCCGGTCATGGAGGGGAAATGGAGAAGGATGCTCGACGCCAATTCAGCGTGAGTGTCCGCACCGACGGCACGGACGCGATCGTCTCCGCGGTGGGCGAGCTCGACATCGCCACCGCGCTGCAGCTGAAGCGTGCGCTTGAAGACCCCGAGGTGCGCGCGTCAGAGCGCGTGTACCTCGACCTCAGGGAGCTGAGCTTCAGCGACGCCGCGGGCCTCCGGGTGATCGATGAGGCAAGCCGGGCGCTCAGGCACCGCCTGACGGTGTTCGGCTCAGCGCCACCGGTGCGACGCCTGTTCGAGGTGACCCACCTGGATCGGCTGATGCTGCGTGAAGGGGAGACCGCCCCCGCCTCCGATGTGCCGGCCAGCAACCTCGCGTATGTCCGGTACCTGTGGGAGGGCTTCCGGACCGGCGGCACGCCGCAGGTCAGAGAGATGGTGCCGCCAGATGCGGAATGGCGCCCGCCCGATCATCGCGGCCGCGCGCTGCGCGGTGCGCGCGGACTCGCCGAGTTCTGGGCCTCCGACGGCTGTGCGGGCCACGTGCCGACGAGCTTTTCCGGCCTCGGAGACGACGTGCTGGTGAGTTCCTGCCGTGAGGACCGCAGCGAGGTCTGGACGCTATTCCGGTTCGACGGCCGGCGCCTGCTCGGCGCTGCGTGTTTCCGCCGCCGGGCGGAGGCGATCGCCGCCCACCGTCTGCGCAAAGCCAGCTGAGCGCCCGCCTGCGCCCCGCACGGCACGGCAAGATAGAGCCGTGTTCACGATCGCCAGCCGCTGCCCCGACTCGCGCGCGCGCACCGGCACGCTTCACCTGGCCCGCGGCGAGGTGAGGACCCCCGCCTTCGTGCCGCTGGCCACCCGGGGCGCCGTCAAGACACTCGAGCCCCGAGAGGTGGCGGCGATCGGGTTTCAGATGATTCTCGGCAATACGTTCCACCTGCTCCTGTCGCCCGGGCCGCAATTGATCGCTCAGCTCGGCGGGCTTCATGACTTCATGCGGTGGGACGGCCCGATCATCACCGACTCAGGCGGATTCCAGGTGTTCTCGATGGGCCATGGCGGAGTCGCCGACGAGATCAAGGGCCGACGCGGCGCGCCGGCGGGCGAGCGCGCCAGCAACGGGGCGATCCTCTCGATCGACGAGGAAGGGGTGCGATTCCGCTCCTATGTCGACGGCAGCGTGCAGGTGCTCTCCCCCGAGAGCTCGATGGCGGTCCAGGCGGCGCTGGGGTCGGACATCGCGCTGGCGTTCGACGAGTGCACGCCGTTTCACGTCTCGCGGGAATACACCGAGCGCTCGATGCACCGCACGCACCGGTGGCTCGGGCGCTGCCTGGCCTGGCACGCCGACCACGGGCCGGAGGGACAGCGGGTGTATGGGATCGTGCAGGGCGGGGTCGAGCACGATTTGCGCCTGGAGTCCGTCGCGGCGGTCGCGGCGAGCGGCTGCCCGGGGATCGCGATCGGGGGGTCGCTTGGCCGTGAGCAGGCGCAGATGCTCGAGGTGGTGGGGTGGACGACCGCCGAGCTGGAGACGCGGGCACCTGAACGGCCACGGCATCTGCTCGGCATCGGCGATGTCGAGAGCCTGATCAGCGGCGTCGATCTCGGCATCGACACCTTCGATTGCGCCATCCCGACCCGCCTGGCACGCCACGGCGTGGCCCTGATCCCCGATCCGGCCGCGCAGTGGCGCCTTGACCTTGCCAAGGGGGCGTGGCGGGAGGCGGATGAGGTGATCCTGGATCGCTGCGGCTGCCCGGCCTGCGCCAGGGGCTTCACCCGCGCGTACCTGCACTACCTGCTCCGCGCGCGGGAGATCACTGCGCTGCGGCTGATCACCCTCCACAACCTGACCTACGTCGCCCGGCTGATGGACGACCTCCGGGTCGCGATCGACACCGGACGGCTGCCTGAGGTGGCGAGCGCGCTGCGGGCGGGGTCGGCGCCGGGGGTGACGGGGGCGCCGGCGCCGGCCACGGCGCCGGGGGTCACGGCGCTGCCGGAGGCTACTTCGTCGCCTGGCTGACCAGGTTCGACACCTGGTTGATCGCCGTGTTCACGTCTTTGGAGAAGGTCGAGCGGAAATTCACGACGTTGTTCGAGGTGCTGGTCGCGATCACCAGGGCGATCACCACCGCCGCCGCGAGGAGCAGGCCGATCAGCAACCCGATCGCCGCCCGCCGGACGCCGCCGCCGGAGCGGCGACGCTGTTGCGGCGGATATTCCGCTCGGCGGTCATAGCCAACCGGGGCATAGGGGCGCGGTTCGAGCCGTCTCACCGCGCGAGTCTGCGGCGCGGCGGTGGTGGGCGCGACGGGCGACGCGGCCACCCGGGTGGCGCCGGTGGGATCGCGGCGCCCGTTGAGCAGTCGCGTGGCGCCCGTGCCGAGCGCCGCCGCCGGCAGCGCCTCGCGCGGGGGCTGGATGCCGTGCAACCCGTTGCGCAGCGCCTCGGCGAATGCCGGCGTGTCGACGGGGCGCCGCTCCTGATCGAGCGCCAGCGCAAAGCCCACCGCCTGCGCCAGCTCGCGGGGCACGTTCGGGTTGAGCTCGTCGACGGGCACGGGCGACTCGCGCTGCTGCTTGAGCGCGAGCTCGGACAGTGAGGACGCCTCATAGGGCAGCCGGCCGGACAGCAGCTGGTAGGTCACCACTCCGAGCGAATAGATGTCCGCGCGCGGCCCGGCCTCCTCTCCGCGCGCCTGCTCCGGCGCCAGATAGGCCGCGGTCCCCAGTACCGAGCCGACCTGGGTGATGCTCGACTGGCCGGTCGCCCGCGCGATCCCGAAGTCGGCCAGCTTGACCACCTCGGCGTCTGAGACCAGCAGGTTGCCGGGCTTGACGTCGCGGTGGATCACCCCGTTACGGTGGGCGTAGTCGAGCCCGCGGCAGGCTTGGCTGACGATCTCCACCGCCTCGTCGACCTCGAGGTGACCGCGGTCGCGCAGCAGCTCCGCGCACGAGTGGCCCGGAACGTGCTCCATCACGATGAAGTGCCGGTGCTGGCGCTCGTCGAAGCCAAAGTCGAACACCTGGACGATGTTCGGGTGGACGAGGCGAGCCGCGGACAGCGCCTCACGGCGGAACCGTGAGACGAAGGCGGGGTCGTCGGCCAGATGCTCGGCGAGCAGCTTGACCGCGACGTAGCGCTCGAGCCGCTGGTCGAACGCCAGGTGGACGGTCGACATTCCGCCGACCCCGAGTCGGCGCTCGATCCGGTAGCGCCCGGCGATGGTTTCGGCGCTAGGCACCATTGACCACCTTACCGGTGCCATGAGCGTCCCCGGCCGTGCCGCCGCCGGCTCCAGCCCCCGTCCCGCTTCCGGCCGCGGGGCCGCCTCCGCCGCCCGAGCCGCTGCCGGACCCGGTGCCCGCCCCTCCGTGGCCGGAGCCCGGGCCGCCGCCAAGCGCGCCGCCCCCGCTCGGGGTTGTGGTGGTGCCGGTGGTCGGGGTGGTGGTGGGAGTGGTTGGGGTGGTGGGCGCGGTGGTGGGCGTGGTTGGGGTGGTGGGCGCGGTTGTTGGCGTGGTGGACGGGCCGGTCGTGGGGGTGGAGGCCGACGGTGGCGGCGTGCTCTGGGCCGTCACCTGATGGCACTGGGCGGGCGTGAGCCGGCTGATCGTGCTCGCCCCCAGCGCCAGGTCCTGGCGGAGCTTGGCGCTCACGCCGCCGCCCAGGCTCTGAACCTGGGCCAGCAGCTGGTTGGCCGCCTTCTGGGCAGCGCCGCAGTGCCCGGCCTGGATATCGCCCGAGATCTGGCTCAGCTGGTTGTTGAGTGTGCTGGCTTGGTTACCTGACAGGAGACCGGCGCCGCCACCGCACGCGGCGATGATCAATGAGACGGCGAAGCCCAGCCCGCCCGCCAGGAGCGCCCGCGGGAGTTTGCGCATCCGGAGTTGACTTTAGAGACTGCGGCCGTTGTGATCCCGTTAGCGCACGGTCGTGAAGGATTCCTCACTGTCCGTAGCTCAGCCGCTCGGCCAGCGAGTCGGGCAGCCGGGCGGCGCGGATCGCGGCGGCGGCGCCGTCGATGTCGTACTCGACCCGGTGGTAGACGGCCCGCCACTCGGCGAGGTCGAGCTCGAGCCAGGCGGCTCGCGGATCGCCGTCCCGCGGCTGCCCGACGCTCCCCGGGTTGATCAGCCATTCACCCGTCCGCAGGTCGACCTCCTCGCCCGCGTCCCGCGTCTGGCCGGTCGCCGTCTCCCCGGGAAACCGCGAGAACGACAGCGCCACGTGCGAGTGCCCGACCAGGCAGATGCGCCGGGACTGGACGTCGAGACACAGGTCCGCCTGGAGGGCGGAGAGCACGTATTCCCACACGGGGTCGCGGGGGCTGGCGTGGTAGAGCCCGACGACCTCATCGAGACTGACCGGCTCGAGCTCGGCCAGGTACGCGAGGGTCTCGTCGGAGATGGTCTCCTGGGCCCAGCGCGCAGCGAGCGCCGCCCCGCGGGAGAAGTCCTCCAGCGGCAAATCGCCCCGAACCCCGAGGTCGTGGTTGCCGGCCAGGCAGACCGACGCGTGCTGGCGGCTCAGCCCGACGCAGGCGTCGGGGTCCGCCCCGTACCCCACCAGGTCGCCCAGGCACCACAGCTCCTCGCAATCTGACTCGTCGATGGCGTCGAGCACCGCGTCGAACGCCTGCCGGTTGCCGTGGATGTCGGAGACGATTGCCACTCGCATGGTGGCTACAGTCTCCCCGGTGAGCCGCCTGTCACGCGTTCGCGCCCTCGCGCCGGTCGCGCTCACGGTCGCGGTGGCCGAGGCGGGCACTCGGCTGCTGGCGCCGCGCGAGGCTCCGGCGAAGCCGGCTCGGGTGGAGCTCGAGAGCTACTTCACCCCCGAGCAGGTGCGCCGCGGCGCACGCTTCGCGCGTCCCCAGCTGGCCCTCGGGCTGGCGCGGTCGGTGCTTGACCTGGCGGCGCTGGCGGGGGTGGCCTGGCGCCTGCGGGCGAGATCCGGTCCGCGGGCGGAGCGTCCCTACGCCGGCGCGGCGCTCGGCGCGGCAGGGCTGGCGATCGGTATGACAGCCGTCTCGCTGCCGCTCGCCGCGCTCAGCCGGCGGCGGGCGATCGCCGTCGGGCTGGTGACCCAGTCGTGGCGCGGCTGGGCGCTCGATCTCGTCAAGTCGACCGCGATCGAGGCCGCGATGGCCGGTGGTGCCGGCGCCGCCGCGCTCGCGCTGATCCGCCGCTACCCGCGAGGCTGGTGGCTGCCGGCGGCAGCGGGGTCGGTGGCCATCGCGACGCTGCTCGGGGCGCTCGCCCCCGTGGTGCTCGACCCGATCTTCAACGATTTCACTCCCCTGCCCGACGGCGAGCTGCGCTCCGACGTCCTCGCCCTGGCCCGGGCGGCTGGGGTCCAGGTGGGGGAGGTCTACTCGGTCGACGCCAGCCGCCGGACGACGGCGGCCAACGCCTACGTCACCGGCCTCGGCCCCACCAAGCGGGTCGTCCTGTTCGACACGCTGATCGACCGCTTCAGCCGCGACGAGGTCCGGGTGGTGGTCGCCCACGAGCTCTCGCACGTCCGCCACCGCGACGTTCTGCGGGGTATCGCCTACGCGGCGCTCGTCGCGCCGGCCGCGGCGTTCGCCGTTCAGCGACTGAGCTGGATGCTCTCTCCGCGGCGGGATACGCCGGCCGCGCTTCCCGGGCTGGCGCTGGCGACGGCGCTGGTCGCGGCCCCGGCGGGACTGGTCGGCAACCGGCTCTCGCGCGCGCTCGAGCGTCGCGCCGACGAGTATTCGCTCACGCTCTCCGGCGCGCCCGAGGCGTTCATCTCGTTTGAGCGGGCGATCGCGCTGCAGAACGTGGCGGACCTCAACCCGCCGCGCCCGGTGACGGCGGTGCTCGCCACGCACCCCTCGACGCTCGAGCGGATCGGGGCGGCGGTCGCCTGGCGCGAGCGGGCCGGCGTCTAGCTCTCTTCCCGCGGCTCATCGGAGCCGGGGTACTCAGGCAGGTTCTTGATCCCCTCGCGGGTCTCCCACTTCGAGTAGTTGTCCTGCATCGCGTCGATCAGCTCGCGCATGAACTTCGCCGAGAGATTGATCCGGGACACCACCACGCCCGGGATCTCGTCATCCTCGACCTCATGATCCACCCGGGCAAAGGTGATCGTGAACTCGTAGTCGGAATGGCTGACATTGGCGAAATTGGCGTAGGAGCCCGCCATGATCTCCGGCGAGAAGTGGATGTTGATCCGCCGTTCGTTGCGATCCGCGTCGTTCATCGGAACGTAGTATCTCAGTCGTGCGGATCATCGTGCTCGCGGTCGGCCGGCTGCGTCCGCCGTTCGCCGACGACGTCGAGCACTACCGCAAGCTTCTCTCGCGCCACGCACGCCTCGAGCTGGTGGAGCTGCGCGAGGACGAGCAGCTGCCTCGGCGCCTCCCGCAGCGGGCGTTTGTCTCCCTGCTGGACAGCGCCGGCGAGACGCTGGACTCGGTCGGCTTCAGCCAGTTCCTGGAGGCCAGGCGGCAGAGCGGGCTTGACCTCTGCTTCGTGATCGGCGGCCCGTTCGGGCTCGAGCTGCCGACCGTGGCGCACCGGCTGTCGCTGGGGCGGCTGACCCTGCCCCACCAGCTGGCCCGGGTGGTGTTGCTGGAACAGCTCTACCGCGCGCATAAGATCCTGGCTGGTGAGCCCTACCACTACTGACGCCGTGAACGATCCGCTTCACGAGCTGGCCGCACTGGTCCGTGCCGCCGTCGCCACCGTCCGCGGCAGCACCGGCGAACCGTCGGCGCAGCTGCGGGTCGAGCGCTCCCGGCGCGAGGATCAGGGTGACTACTCGACCAACGCCGCGATGCTGCTGGCGCCGGTGCTGGGCGGCTCACCGCGCGAGATCGCCGAGCGGATCGGCGGCGAGCTGACGGCCAGCCTGGGCGATCAGCTCGACCGTGTCGAGGTCGCCGGCCCCGGGTTTCTGAACCTGTTTCTATCCGACACCTGGCACCGGCAGGCGCTGGCTGCGGTGCTGGCGGCCGGTTCGGGATTCGGCGCCGGCTCAGCCGACCCGCCCGAGCAGATCCTGATCGAGTTCGTCTCCGCGAACCCGACCGGTCCGCTCAACGCCGCCAACGCCCGCCACGCCGCCTATGGGGACGCGCTGGCGCGGATCCTCGAGCACCAGGGCCACGCGCTGTGGCGCGAGTACTACTTCAACGACGCCGGCAACCAGATCCGACTGCTCGGCGAGTCGGTGCGGGCGAGGGCGCGCCGCGAGGAGGTCCCCGAGGGGGGCTACCAGGGCGAGTACATCGCCGAGCTGGCCGCCGAGATCCCGGGCGCGGCCGAGCTCCCCCCCGCGGAGCTGTCAGGCCGCGCGGTCGAGCTGATGCTGGGGTGGGTCAAGGCGACGCTCGAGCGCTACGGAGTGCACTACGACCGCTTCTTCAGCGAGCGCACGCTGCACGAGGGATCACCAAGCGCGCTGGAGCGGGCGCTGTCGCTGCTCGAGGCCCGGGGGCACGTGTATCGCGCCGAGGGGGCGACCTGGCTGCGGACGACCAGCTTCGGCGACGACAAGGACCGGGTGGTGATCCGCTCAAACGGCGAGCCGACATACCTGGCCGCTGACGTGGCCTACCTCGAGGACAAGCGCGAGCGCGGTTTTGACCGCCAGCTGATGCCGGTCGGCGCCGACCACCACGCCTACGTGCGCGAGCTGCGCGCGGCGATGTCGGCGCTGGGCGGCGATCCCGACATGGTCGAGGTGCCGATCCTGCAGTTTGTGCACCTGGTCCACGAGGGTGAGGTGCTGGCGATGTCCAAGCGCCGCGGCGACTTCGTCACCCTGGACGACCTGCTCGACGCGATCGGCGTCGACGCCACCCGGTTCTTCATGCTGCGCAGCTCCCACGACCGCACGCTCGAGCTCGACCTCGAGCTGGCGCGCCGTCAGTCGGCGGAGAACCCCGTCTACTACGTGCAGTACGCCCACGCGCGGATTGCCTCGATGCTCCGGCGCCTGCCCCCGCAGCGGGTGGCCGAGGCGCAGTCGCTCGAGCGGTGGGGAAGCGAGCCGCTGCATCCGAGCGAGCGGGCGCTGATCAAGAAGCTCGTCGCCTTCCCTGAGGAGCTGGCCGAGGCGGCGGCCCGACGGGCGCCCCATCGCCTCACCCAGTACGCGCTCGAGCTGGCCCGCCAGTTCACCGTCTTCTACGAGGCCTGCCGCGTGGTCGGCGCGACGCCGGGCCAGACGGAATCCTTCCGGATCGCCCTCTCGGTGGCCACGCAGCGGACGATCGCGTTGACGCTCGGCCTGCTCGGGGTGAGCGCGCCCGACTCGATGTAGCCGCGCTCAACCCGCGAAGCGGCTGAGCTCTTCGTCCAGCCGGTGCTCGTCGTCGGGGCTGATCGCCACCGGCGTGCTGTGCGGGGCCGCGGCTGCGGCCTTGACCCGCCGCCGCCAGCGGGGAAGCAGGAAGGCCAGCAGCGCGACGCCGGCCGCGACGATTGCCGGCGGGAGGATGTAGACGGTCAGGTTGAAGCCGTGGGCCGGGGGCCTGCCGAGCACGGCCACGCCGTAGTTGGCGACCAGCACCCGTTCGATCTGCGCCTTGGTGTCGCCCTTGGCAATCAGGC
>DAIQND010000036.1:0-15998 GCA_036788555.1 Solirubrobacteraceae bacterium
CAGGCTCGCCCGGCGCCGCGCCGATCCCCGGGCTGGTCAGGCCGACCGCCGTGCTGCCGGGACTGACCTGGGGAATCCCGGCCCGGTTGAGGAGCGGAATCGAGACCGCGCTGGCGCCCGAATTGAAGTCCCCGATGTAGCCGACGGCCGTCGGGTCCTGGATCACCAGGCGTGCGTTGGCGGTTGTCTGGGCGGGGTCCCAGCCGGCGCTGGCCACGGTGGAATCGTCGAGCACTCTGAGAACAAGCCGGTATCGCCCCAGCCGCGTGCCGCTGTGCGCCAGGGCGAGCCGCGCGCCGTTGAGGGCGGCGGTCGCTCCGGTGCTCGACGCTCCGTGCAGCGGCCCGCTGAAGTAGATCGTGAGCTTGCTGCCGGAGATCCGCTGCCCGGTTTCCCGTGCGCTCGCGCCGCAGCCCGCGAGCGCGGTGGCTGCGGCGGCAATCGCGAGCGCGCTGCGGACCTGCACCCCTACTCGTGAACCGCCTGGACCGCCACGAGCCGCCCTCCCCGGATCCGGTTTAACACGAACGGCGCGCCGCCTGAGAAGATGATGTCGCCGTTCTTGTCGATCGAGTAGGTGCCCAGCGCAGAGCTGCGATTGCGGATCGAGAAGAAGTCGCGGATGACCGTGCCACGGTCGTTGGCCGCGGTGCCGGCACGCCGGAGCACGGCCAGGACCGCCTCCACCGCCTCGTAGCCGAATACCGCCTCGGTCGACGGCGCGCGCCCGTAGGCGGCCTTGAAGGCCGACGCGAACTGAGCGCCGAGCGGCGGGAGGTCAGACGTCGTGAACCCGGGAGAAGAGATGTAGGTGTTGCGCTGGGCAGCGGGCGACAGCCCGGCGGCAAACGTCTCGTCAGCCAGCGCCGAGGGCGCGAACAGCTTGACCGTCCGGCTGGCCGCCGCCGCCTGGTCGAAGGTCCGGGTCGCTCCGCTCACCGAGTTGCCGGCGTACAGCACGCCATCGGCGCCGGATGACGCGGTGGCGATTGTGATTCCCGACGCGTCCGCCACCACCGCCGCCTTGAGCGCCTTGCCGTAGTCGCTGGCGTCGGTGGCGATGTACAGGCTCCGCACCCCGAGCGACCGCATCTCGCCGACCAGCGCCCTGGCCTCGAGCTTGTCGGTCGGCACGACGCGTGCGAAGGTCCGCCCATAGGTGCTCAGCGACTCGTAGTAGATGTCGGGCGAGCCGCTGACCGCCCGGGTGGGCTGGGTGAGCTCGACCGCGGTGTCGGTGGGGCTGACCTGGAGAACGTCCTCGGCGTTGGTGATCCCGATCGACTGCGCCGAGGTCCCGGGCTCGAGCTCGCCGATATAGGCGATCGTCCTGCCGTCGCCGATCGCGTACCGGGCCTTGGCGGAGAGCTCGATTCCCGGAGCTCGCTTGAGCTGGATACTGAACTTCCCGATGTGCCCCCCCGCCTGGCTCATCGCCAGCTGCTCAGCGTTCAGGACATCGGCCTGCTCCGGGGTCAGGGTTCCGGGCGGCGCGCCGGCGTAGATGATCAGCGAGCTGCCGGCGATCGACGAGCTGCTCGCCGTGGTCGTGCAGCCCGCCGCACCGGCGAGAAGCGCCACCGACACGCACAGCCTCAGCGCCCGGCGGCGGGCGAGCAGCAAGCTTCGCATGCCGGCCGGCCTAGCTCCGGCGGCCAGGCAGGTACGGAAGCAGGTTGCGGACGCCGACGGCGATCAGGACGAGCGCGATGCCGATCAGGATCGAGTCAAAGCCGCTGGCGAACCCGATCGCCCAAAGCACGATCCAGAGACAGAGGCCGAAGGTGGCGGTGAGGATCAGACCCATGGTCGGCCGGATGCTAGTGGTTCGCGCCGCCCGGCGGGCGCCACTAGCGAAGCGCGGCCGAGAATGCCCGCACCAGCGCGCCCACCGCCCGCTCCGGTTGGGCTTCCTCGCCGGCGGCCCGCACCAGCCGGGTCCCGATGATGACTCCCTGCGCGCCGGCGGCAGCCGCGGCGGCGGCATGGGCTGGTTCTGAGATGCCAAAGCCGACCGCCACCGGTACCTCCGTCCGCGCGGCGACGCGAGCGATCAGGTCCGAGAGCGCTCCGTCGACGCTGGCGCGCTCCCCGGTGGTGCCGGTCACCGAAACGGTGTAGAGAAAGCCGCGGGCCTGCGCGCCGACCCGCGCCAGCCGCTCATCCGGTGTCGTCGGCGCCACCAGTGGCACCAGCGCCAAGCCCCGCTCATCGCACCGCGCAAGCAGCTCCTCTGACTCCTCGAGCGGAAGGTCGGGCACGATCACCCCGCTGATCCCGGCGGCGAGCAGCGCGTCCAGAAAGCGTGCCGCTCCCTGGATGAAGATCGGGTTCGAGTAGCACATGGCCACGACCGGCACGCGCTCGGCGAGCTGAGCGCCAACCGCCAGCACCTCCGCGACCTTCGTCCCCTGCCTGAGCGCCGCTGCTGCGGCCGCGTGAATCACCGGCCCGTCGGCCAGCGGGTCTGAAAACGGCACGCCCAGCTCGACCAGCTGCGCGCCGGACTCCGCGTAGGCCAGCCCGATCCGCAGAGACGCATCGAGGTCCGGGAACCCGCCCATCAGGTACGGCATCAGCGCCGCCCGGCGCCCATCGGCGCGGGCAGCCGCGAACGCCTCGGCTATCCGGTCGACGCCGCTCACCGGGCGAGCAGCTCGAGCGCCTCAGCGAGATCCTTGTCGCCGCGGCCGGACAGGCAGATCAGGTCCAGCTCGCTCGGGCCGTTGGCGAGTGCCCAGGCGATCGCGTGCGAGCTTTCGAGCGCCGGGATGATCCCCTCCAGACGGGCAGTGCGGGCGAACGCCTCGAGCGCCCCGGCGTTGCTGACCGCCACGTAGCGGGCACGGCCGGAGTCGCGCAGCCACGCGTGCTCAGGCCCGGTGCCGGGATAGTCGAGCCCGGCTGAGATCGAGTGGGCTTCCAGCACCTGGCCGTCCTCGTCCTGCATGAGCGCCGAGAACGCGCCGTGCAGGACGCCCGGAAGCCCGGCTGCGGTCAGCGGCGCGCCGTGCCGGCCGCTGTCAAGACCCTCGCCGCCCGCCTCGACCCCCACCAGCTCGACCTCGCCGTCGGCCAGGAACGGGGTGAAGATCCCGATCGCGTTGGAGCCACCGCCGACGCAGGCGATCACCCGCTCCGGTAGCCGCCCGGTGCGCTCCAGGACCTGCGCGCGCGCCTCATCGCCGATCACCCGCTGCAGGTCGCGAACCAGCGCGGGATACGGCGCCGGCCCGACACACGAGCCGATCACGTAGTGGGTGCCCGAGACATTGCTCACCCAGTCGCGGATCGCCGCCGACACCGCCTCCTTGAGCGTCCGGGCCCCGACGTCGACAGGCGCGACCTCCGCGCCCAGCAGGCGCATCCGCTCGACGTTCGGGCGCTGGCGGCGCATGTCCTCGGTTCCCATGTACACGACACACTCGAGATCGAGCAGCGCGCACGCGGTGGCTGCGGCGACGCCGTGCTGGCCGGCGCCCGTCTCGGCGACCACCCGCCGCTTGCCCATCCGCCTGGCCAGCAGCGCCTGGCCGAGCGCGTTGTTGATCTTGTGGGCGCCGGTGTGGTTGAGGTCCTCGCGCTTGAGGTACATCGGGTGCCCGGCGGCTTCGCTCAGGCGCGAGGCCAGGTACAGCGGGCTCGGACGCCCGACGTAATCACGCAGCAGCGCGGCGAGCTCGTCACGGAAGCCCGCGTCCACCCGCGCCGCCACCCACGCCGCCTCGAGCTCGGCGAGCGCCGGCATCAGCGTCTCGGGGACGTACTGACCCCCGTAGGGACCAAACCGGTGCTCGACCGCCGCCTGCTCCGTCATTGCACCGCGACGTGCCCCGCCGTCCGCACCGCCTCGATGAACGCCTCCATCTTGCCACGATCCTTGCGCGTGGCCGGACCGCCATCGGGTTCGATGCCGCTCGCCACGTCGACCGCGAACGGTCGCACCACGGCGATCGCTTCGCCCACGTTCTCCGGCCGCAGGCCGCCGCTCAGGATCAGCGGTACCGAGCCGCCGTGTGCGCGCGCGATCTCCCAGGCGAAGCTCTCGCCGCTCCCCCCCGGCTTGCCCGCTGCGTAGCCGTCGAGCAGGTGGTAGTCCGTGCGGAACGGCTCGAGCGCCTGAATATCGGCACGGCTGCGCACCCGCACCGCCTTGATCACCTTGCAGCCCGTCCGCCGCGCCGCCTCGGCGCAGTAGGCCGGTCCCTCGTCGCCGTGGAGCTGGAGCATCGTCAGCCCGACGTTCTCGGCCGTCCGCGCCACCTCGGCCAGCGGGGCGTTGACGAAGATCCCCACGAGCTCCAGCCGCCGCCTGAGCAGCGCCGCGATCTCAGCCGCGCGGTCGCGCGGGCATTGCCGCGGCGAGCCCGGCCAGAAGTTCAGCCCGATCGCCCAGGCGCCGAGCTCGGCCGCCACCTCGGCGTCCTTCTGGTCGGTGATCCCGCAGAACTTGACCGTGGTCACCCTGACATCGTAGGCATGGCCAGCTCGCGCACGGCCGTCTCGACATCCGCGGCCCGCATCAGCGCCTCGCCGATCAGAACCGCGTCCACCCCCGCCGCTCGCAGCCGCGCGAGCGCGCGGTGGTCGCTGAAGCCCGATTCGGCGACCACCGCCGTCCCCGCGGGCACCTGCTCGCGGAGCTCGAAGGTGCGCGCGGTATCGACCTCCAGCGTGGTCAGGTCGCGGTTGTTGATCCCCACGAGCTCCGCTCCCACAGCCACGGCCCGATCGAGCTCGTGCGCATCGTGAACCTCCACCAGCGCGGCAAGGCCCAGCGCGCTCGCCTGCTGGTGAAGCTCGCGTAACTCCCCGTCCGTCAGCGCCGCGACGATCAGGAGAATTGCGTCCGCGCCGGCCGCCGCCGCCTCGAGCAGCTGATAGGGGTCGACGATGAAGTCCTTGCGCAGGATCGGCAGCTCGGTGAGAGCCCGCGCGGCCTCCAGATCCGCCAGCGACCCGCCGAAGCTCGGCGGGTCGGTGAGCACCGATATCGCAGCCGCACCACCCCGGTCGTAGGCCCGGATGACGTCCTCCAGGGAGAGGTCCTCGCGGATCGCGCCGGCAGATGGCGAGCGGCGCTTGTGCTCGGCAATCAGCGCGAGGCCGGGCGAGCGCAGCGCGCCGGGGAAGTCCCGCCGCGTGTGTGCCTCTGCCGCGCCGGCGAGATCGGCCTCGGATCTCTCCGGGCGTCGCCGCTCGAGCTCGCGCCGCGCGCTGGCCACCAGCCGCTCGAGATGGTTCACGGCCCCAGATCCCGGGTGCGGGCGACGAAGCGCTCGAGGATTGCCGCGGCAGCGCCGGAGTCGACGGCCTGCTCGGCCAGCCGGACACCCTCCTGGAGGGTCTCAGCGCCGCCCCCCACGTAGATCGCGGCGCCGGCGTTCAGCACCGCCAGGTCCCGCGCCGCCCCGGACTCGCCGCTGAAGATCCGCCGCACGGTGTCGGCGTTGGCCGCCGGATCGCCGCCGGGGATCGCCTCCGTGGGGCTGCGCCGCAGGGATACCTCCTCGGGCGTCAGCGTGTAGCTGCTGAGGCTCCCGTTCGCCACCTCGACGACGCGGGTGGCAGCCGAGATCGACAGCTCGTCGAGGCCGTCCTCGCTCGTGAACAGGAGCGCGTGCCGCGTGCCGAGCAGCGCCAGCGCGCCGGCCATCGTCTCCAGGTAGTCGGGATCCGAGACGCCGATCGCCTGGCGGGTGGCGCCCGCCGGGTTGGTCAGCGGCCCCAGGAAGTTGAAGATCGTCCGGACCGCCAGCCCGCGCCGGACCGGCACCACGTAACGGGTCGCCTGGTGGTGGGCGGGCGCGAACATGAACCCGAAGCCCAACTCCTCGATGCACTGCGCAACCGCGGCGGGCTCGAGGTCGATCCGCGCGCCGAGCGCCTCCAGCACATCCGCGGAGCCCGACAGGCCGGTGGCGGAGCGGTTGCCGTGCTTGGCCACCACGCACCCGGCGGCGGCGGCGATCAGCGCCGCGGTGGTCGAGACGTTGAACGTCCGCCGCCCGCCGCCGGTCCCCGCCGTATCGAGCAGGTCATTGCGGCTCACGGGAACCGGAATCGCAAAGCTCCGCATTGCCTGAGCCAGCCCGGCCAGCTCCTCCACCGTCTCGCCCTTGGTCCGCAGCGCGATCAGGAACCCCGCGATCTCGATCTCCGAGGCGTTGCCGGCCATGACCTCGGCCAGCACGGCGGCCGCATCCGCCTGCGTCAGCGAGCGGCCCGAGGCGAGCGCGTCGATCGATCGGGTGAGCAGCTCGCTCATCGCGCACCTTCCAGGAAGTTGGCCAAAAGCTCCCTGCCGTGCTCGGTCAGAATCGACTCCGGGTGAAACTGCACCCCTTCCGCCGGCAGCTCGCGGTGGCGCACCGCCATCACGACGCCGTCGCCGGACGCGCTCTGCTCGAGACACTCCGGGAGCTCCGGGTCGGCCACCAGCGAGTGGTAGCGGCCCACCTGGAGTGGGTTGGCGAGCCCACGGAACAGGGTCCGCCCGTCGTGCTTCACCGCGCTTGTCTTCCCGTGGACGGGCTGGTGGCGGATCACCCGGCCGCCGAACGCCTGCACCAGCGCCTGGTGGCCGAGGCACACGCCGAGCGTCGCCACCCCGGCGCGGGGGAAGCGCCGGACGGCGTCCAGCGAGATCCCGGCCTCGTTGGGCGTGCAGGGTCCTGGTGAGACGATCACCCGGTCATAGCCGCGGAGCAGCAGTTCGTCGACCGTGGCGTGATCGTTGCGCACGACCTCGAGCTCGGGCGTGGGAGGGCCGAGCTCTCCCAGGTACTGGACGAGGTTGTAGGTGAAGCTGTCGTAGTTGTCGATGACCAGGACCCGCACGGGTGCAAAGGTACTGGCCGCGCTGGGCCATATCTTCGCGCGCGGGGTGCCGGGGCCCCGGAACTACGCCCAGTCCGGCTGGCGAACCGCGAGTTCGATCGCCTCGAGCACCGCCTGGGCCTTGGCTTCTGACTCCCGCAGCTCGAAGTCGGGCTTGGCGTCCGCGACCGTGCCACCCCCGGCCTGGATGTGGGCGACGCCGTCCTTGACGACCACGGTGCGGATGTGGATGCAGGTGTCCAGGTCGCCGGTGTAGCTGACCCAGCCGATCGCGCCGCCGTACCCGCCTCGCTTGACCGGCTCGAGCTCGTCGATGATCTGCATCGCGCGGACCTTCGGCGCACCGGACAGCGTTCCCGCGGGCAGGACCGAGCGCAGCGCGTCGAGCGCCCCCACGCCCTCACGCAGGCGGCCGCTGACCCGGGAGACGATGTGCATCACGTGGCTGTAGTTCTCGACCACCATCAGCTCATCCACGTTCACGCTGCCGTACTCGCAGACCCGCCCCAGGTCGTTGCGCCCGAGGTCGACCAGCATCACGTGCTCGGCGCGCTCCTTGGGATCGGCGAGCAGCTCCTCGGCCAGGCGGTGGTCGTCCTCGAGGGTCGCGCCGCGCGGACGCGTGCCGGCGATCGGGCGCGTGGAGACGCTGCGTCCGCTGACCGTGATCAGTGGTTCCGGGCTCGTGCCGGCGATCTCGAAGTCCCCGAAGTCGATGAAGTACATGTACGGGCTCGGATTGACCGCCCGCAACCCGCGATAGATCGAAAACGCCTCGACCGGCACCGGCGCCGACCAGCGCTGCGAGGGCACCACCTGGTAGGCGTCCCCGGCGTGGATGTACTGAACGATCCGCGCCACCATCGCCTCGAACTGCGCAGGCGGCATGTTGGGCTCAAAGCGCGGCGCCGCCCGGCCGGCGGCCGGCGGGCGCGCCGTCCTGGGGACCGGGCCCTCCAGCCGCCAGTGCAGCTGCGCGATGGTCTGCAGGGCCTGCGCGTAGGAGTCCTCCAGATCCTCCTCGGCATAGGCGTTGGCGATCAGCGTGATCGTGTGCTTGAGGTGGTCGAACACGACCAGCGCGTCGGTCAGCATCAGCGCCAGATCCGGCACGCCGAGCCGGTCGGGGTTGGGCGGGCCGAGCGGCTCGACGGTTCGCACCAGGTCATAGGCGAACATGCCGACGGCGCCTCCGGAGAACGGCGGCAAACCCGGCAGCGGCGCCGGCCGCAGGCGGGAGAGCTCGGCGGCGGTCAGCTGGTAGGGGTCACCGCCATCGCCCAGCGACCACCGCAGGACGCTGCGGGGATGCACGCCGATGAACGAGTAGCGGCCCACCCGGCCCTGGTCGGCCGACTCGAGCAGGAACGCCGGGCCGTTCCCGCGGAGCTTCAGGAACGCCGAGACCGGCGTCTGGCAGTCGTCGATGAAGGTCTGGCGGACCGGTATGACGTTGTGGGCGCGGGCCAGCTCGCGCGCATCGGCGAGCGATGGCGTGGGCGCGCCGGCGGCCTCAGCGCCGGCGACGGCCATCGAGCACCCGCTCGGCGTCGGCCAGCGACAGACCGCGACCCCGGAGCAGGACCGCGAGGTGGTAGAGCACGTCGGCCGCCTCTTCGGCCACGCGCGCGTCGGACTCCTCGCGTGCCGCCCGGCTGACCTCCTCGGCTTCCTCTCGCACCTTCGCCCCGGCCATCGCCGAATCGCCCAGCAGCGAGGCGGTGTAGGACCCCGCAGGGCGCTCGCTCGCCCGCTGCGCGATCGTCCGCTCCAGGATCGGCAGGGCCTCGAACGGCGCACGCGGTTCGGTCTGCCCGCGGTAAAAGCAGCTTCGCTCGCCGGTGTGGCACGCCGGCCCGGCTGGCTCGACGAGCGCCAGCAGCGCGTCTGCGTCGCAGTCGTAGCGGATCGCCCTGACCGCCTGCCTATTGCCGGAGGTCGCGCCCTTGTGCCAGAGCTCCTGCCGGGAGCGGCTGAAGAAATGCATCTCGCCCGTCGCGCGGGTCAGCCGGAGCGACTCCTCATTCATGTAGGCCAGCGTCAGCACCTCGCCGGTGTGACAGTCCTGAACGATGCAGGGCACCAGCCCCCGCTCGTCAAAAGCGATCTCCGCGTCCTGCACGACACGGGCGATTCTAAGTGCGATGCCGCTCCCTGGCCCGCAACGCGGCGCCTCAACGGCCGCCGGTGATCAGGCGCTCGCGGTCGAACAGCGCCGCGACGATCCTCCAGCCGAAGCGATCGATGATCACGAGCGCGGCGCCCAGGCCCACCGCCAGCTTGAGCGAGGCGTGGATCGTGCCCACCGCTATCAGCGTGCTCAGCGCGACCACCGGCAGGTTCGCCAGGACGCTCAGCTGCTGGGCCGCGCGAACATCGCTTGACCGGGCCGAGATGGCGATGCCCACCCAGATCGACCAGAGGGCGATGAGCGGCGTGAAGATCAGCTGCGCCGCCACCACGGGACCCTGAAGCAGAGCCGGCGCCACGCCGGTGTGCGCCGCCAGCTCGATGACGACGACGAAGACCCCGTAGAGCAGATAGGAGATCGCCACGGAGGGCAAAAGCGGCGCCAGGGCCTTGCCGAGCAGAAACTCCCGGCGGCGAATCGGGGTGCTCAGCACCGGTTCCAGCGTGCCCAGCTGGCGCTCGGTGACCACCGACGCGGCGGCGATCACCGACGGGACGAGCGCCGGGATCCCGAGCATGTACACCAGCTCATGGGTGTGCCTGATTGACTCCGCGGCCGCCGGGGGGAGGTTGAGGATGGTGATGAGGGGCTGCGCGAGAAAGATCAACGGGATGATCGACATGGTCAGCAGCAGGTAGCGGTTGCGGCGGTATTCCCGGAGCTCCTTGCGGACGATGGCCATGACGCGCCGCCGGCTGATCGTGCCGCCGCCTCCGGGGCGCCGGCGGCTGATCGTGCCGCGGCCGCCGGGGCGCCGCCGTCTCATCACGCCACCGGCTCCGACCTGCGGGCGGCTCGTGAGGCCACCGAGCCCCGGTCGGCGTCGATCAGCTCGAGGTAGATGTCCTCGAGCGAGTGCTGTGTCTCGGCGATCGACAGCACGTCCGCTCCCGCCGCCACCAACGCGCGGGTCGCTGCCGGCGCCGCGAGCGCCGCGTCGGAGATCGACAGGGCGTAGGCCCCCGATTCGTCCCGACGCCATCCCTCGACGGCCGGAAGGCCACCGAACACGCCACCGGGATCCTTTAGCGGCGAGGCGGTCCTGACGACCAGCGTCTTGGCGAACAGCCGGTCACGCAGCTCCTCCGGCCGGCCGATGGTGCGCAGCGTGGTGTTGAGGATCGCCACCCGGTCGCACAGGCGCTCGGCCTCCTCGAGGCGGTGGGTGGTCAGGAAGATCGTGACCCCCTCCCGGCCGAGCTCTGCGATCAGATCGTGGACCTCGCGGCTGGCCACGGGATCGAGCCCGGCCGTCGGCTCATCCAGGAACAGCACCTGCGGCTCGCTCAGCAATGCCCGGCCGAGCGCCACCCGCTGGCGCAGGCCCTTCGACAGAGTCCCGCAGGGATCGTCCGCCCGCTCGAGGAGCCGGACCGCGGTCAGAGACCGCTGGATGCGAGCCTTGGGATCCGCCACCTCGTAGAGGTCCGCGAAACACTGGAGGTTCTCGGCGACGGTCAGGCGCGGGTACAGACCGGGGGTCTCGGGCATGATCGCGATCCGCCGCCGGATCTCGACCCCATGCTCAGGCGCCAGCGGCAGGCCGGCGACCGTCGCCGCGCCCGCGCTTGGGCTGACGAGCATGCCCAGCGTGCGCACCGTGGTGGTCTTGCCGGCGCCGTTGGGGCCGAGAAATCCGAACACTTCACCGGGAGCGATCTCGAACGAGACATCCTCGAACGCGATGCGGTCTCCGAAGCGCTTGGTCAGCCCGTGGGCGGAGATGGCGATTTCGCGGCTGTCGGTCATCGTCTCACCGGAGCCCCGGGAAACTCCTCGGCCGCGTCCTCGCTTTCGGGCTCGGCTCGTGCCGGGTCTGGCCTGCGCCGCTCGTGGGGTAGGCGCCCGGCGCGACGCGCCTGGTCGGTGAGGAGGTATTCGATCTGGGCGTTGATGCTGCGCAGCTCATCATCCGCCCAGCGGCGGATCGTCTCGAACAGACGTGGGTCGAGTCGGAGGAGAAAGCGCTTGCTCTCGGCCACCGCGCTCGCGCCTAGCTGTAAAGGGAGCCGGTGTTGATCACCGGCGTCGGCGAGTGGTCACCGGAGAGCACCACCATCAGGTTGGCGACCATCGTCGCCTTGCGCTCGGCGTCCAGCTCGACGAGATCGGAGTCCGCCAGCCGCGCGAGCGCCATCTGCACCAGCCCCACGGCGCCGGTCACCATCGTCCGCCGCGCGGCCAGGACCGCCTCGGCCTGCTGGCGGCGGAGCATCACCTCCGCGATCTCCGAGGCGTACGCGAGGTGGGTCAGGCGCGTCTCCAGCACCTCGATACCCGCGGTCTGCAGTCGTGTCTGGAGCTCGGCCTGCAGGTTTTCACGGACCTCGTCGGTGTTGCCGCGCAGCGAGATCGTCTCCCGCGAGTAGTCGTCGTAGGGGTGTTCGTTGGCCAGATGACGCAGCGCGGTCTCACTCTGGACGCTGACGAACTCCTCGAAGCTCTCAACGTCGAACACCGCCTTGGCCGTGTCGAGGACCCGCCATACCACGACGGCGGCGATCTCGATCGGGTTGCCGCTGGCGTCGTTGACCTTGATCCGCTCGCTTTGGAAGTTCCGCACGCGGAGCGACACCCGGATGCGCCAGATCACGGTGAACGGGTTCACCCACCACAGGCGCGCCTCGATCAGCGTCCCGACGTAGCGGCCGAAGAGGATCAGCACGCGCGACTCGTTGGGTTGCACGACCACGAAGCCGGGACCGACGAGCACGACGATTCCGGTGACCACGCCCGCCGCGATTCTCAGCCCGGTGCCGAGGGAACCGGCACCGAGAGCGATTACGACCGCAGCCAGCCCGAGCGCGGCCACCGCCACCGCGGCTCCCGGCGGGCAGCGGACTCCCTGGGCGATCGACTGCTCGTGCGTCCGGGCATCGATCGGGCGCGCTACGGCTGAAGACTCTCCGCCTGGCGTCCCCGAGCCTGCTCCCTCTGAAGGTTCCATCGACTGGTCCTCCATTGTGATATCACCGACATACTACGGCGATAGTACGAAGATGTCAAGCGGCGGGCCCGGCCCTACTCGATCCCCAGGCGGTCGAGCACGCGGGCATCCGCCCGCCAGTGGCGCCGGACGCGGACCTTGAGCTCGAGATGCACGCGCGTCCCCAGATCGCGTTCGATTTCCTGCCGCGCGGCGGTGCCGATCGCCTTGATCATGCGCCCGCCCGCACCGATCACGATTCCCTTCTGGGACTCGGTCTCCACCAGCAGCAAGGCCTCGATCCGCACGAGATCCTCGCGCGCCGAGCCGATCGTCTCGATCTGAACCTCCACGGAGTGCGGGATCTCCTCTCGCGTGCGGCGCAGGATCTGCTCCCGGATCAGCTCGCCGAGCCGCAGCTCCTCTCCCAGGTCGGAATGCTGGGACGGATCGAAGTAGAACGGCCCGGCCGGGAGCAGCGAGATCAGGTGATCGGTCAGCGTCGGCACGCCGGCGCCCGTGCGAGCCGACACCGGGAAGACCTCATCGGCGAGCTCCAGATCGGCCGCCGCCTGGAGCGTGGCCACGGTCGCGGCACGGTCGGCGCGGTCGACCTTGTTGACCGCGATCACCATCGGCACCGGCGCCGCCGACAGCAGCCGGGCGATGAACCGGTCGCCCGGACCGACGCCCTCCTCGGCGTTGAGGACGAACAGGCAGCCGTCGGCGTCGGCCAGCTCGTGCTCCACCCGGTGCTGCATCCGCTCGGTCAGCACATCGCGGGGCCGCTGGACGCCCGGGAGGTCGACCAGCACCAGCTGCCAGTCCGGGCCGGTGGCGATCCCGCGGATCGCCCGGCGGGTCGTCTGCGGCTTGTCGGAGACGATCGCGACCTTGGCGCCGACGATCGCGTTGGCGAGCGTCGATTTGCCGACGTTCGGCCGGCCGGCCAGGGCGATGAAGCCCGAGCGCGTGGGCGGCTGGGCTCGCAGCGCTTCCGCGGAAGCGCTCACCGGATCCACCGCATCAGCTCGGCCTGAAGCGCCAGCATCTCTCCGTCGTCGCTCTCGTGGTCCATGCCGGTCAGGTGCAGCGCCCCGTGGACGATCGCCTCGCGCAGGTCGGCGGTGTGTGCCGGGCAGATGACGATGTCGCCAAGCTCGCGGGGGCCGGCTGCCGGGCCATCCTGGTCGACCGCAAACGACAGCACGTCGGTTGGCTCGTCTAGCTGGCGGTACTCCCGGTTGAGCTCGCGGATCCGGTCCTCCTCGACGAATTCCACCGCCACGTGCCCCTCGCGGATGCCCGCCGATCCCAGGGTGAGGCGGCATAGCTCCTCCACCTCGGCGGGCGTCGGAACCTCCGGCTCACCGTCGGACCACCGGGTCTGCACCCCGATCACCTCGACGTCGAGCATCGCCCGCGCCTACGCGCGGCGGCGGGGCCGAAGCTCTGGAGCCTGCCGCTGCGAGTGCTGGTTGTAGGCCTCGACGATCCGGCGCACCAGCTTGTGGCGCACCACGTCCTCATCGCCGAAGCGCACGAACTCGATCCCCTCTACCTCCTTGAGGATGTCTGCCACCACGATCAGGCCGGAGTCCTGTTCGCGCGGCAGGTCGATCTGGGTGATGTCGCCCGTCACCACCATCTTCGAGTTGAACCCGAGCCGCGTGAGGAACATCTTCATCTGCTCGGGGCTCGTGTTCTGAGCCTCGTCGAGGATGATGAAACTGTCGTTGAGGCTACGTCCCCGCATGAATGCCAGCGGCGCCACCTCGATCGCGCCGCGCTCCAGATGCTGACTGACGCGCTCGGGCTCGAGCATGTCGTGCAGCGCGTCGAACAGCGGACGCAGGTACGGATCGACCTTGGCCATCAAGTCCCCGGGCAGGAAGCCCAGCCGCTCGCCTGCCTCAACCGCCGGCCGGGTGAGGATGATCCGGTTGACCTCACGCCGGCTGAGCGCGGCGGCGGCCAGTGCGACGGCCAAAAACGTCTTCCCGGTACCCGCCGGCCCGATCCCGAAGGTGATCGTGTTGTGGCGGATCGAGTCGACGTAGCGCTTCTGGTTGACCGTCTTGGGCGCCACCTTGACCGCGCGGTGTCGCCAGACCACGTCCTCCAGGATGTCGGCCGGCGACTGATGCTGATCGAGCGCCCGCGTCACCGCCTCGATCGTTCCCGGCGCGATCTCATGCCCCTGCTCGATCAGCTCGGCCAGCTCACGAACCACCCCCTGCGCCGTCTCCACCGCCTGCTCGGAGCCGTCGAGCGTCAGCACGTTTCCGCGCAGGAACACATCGCAGTCGAGGTGTGACTCGAGCGCGCGCAGGACCGCGTCACCGGTGCCCGCGAGCTCGCTGGCCACCGCGTTGTCGAGCTCGAGCTGCTTACGCACCCGGCGGCTGTGGCGCCTCCGACACCGTGGTCACGGACCCAGCGCCTCCCGCACCTTCGCCGACACGCGCCTGCCGTCGGCGCGACCGCCGGCGCGAGCCATCACCGCCTTCATCACCTGCCCCAGGTCCCTGGGGCTGCTGGCGCCCGTCTCGGCGATCGCGTCGGCGATCATCTGCTCCAGGGCGTCGTCGTCGAGCTCGGCCGGCAGGTAACCCTCGATCAGCGAGGCTTCTGACTCCTCCTTGTCGGCCAGCTCGGGCCGGCCGCCGGCGCGGAACTGCTCGGCCGCCTCCAGCCGGCGCTTGCGTTCGCGACGGAGCACCGCCAGCTCGTCACCGCCGTCCTCCTTGGCCGCTTTCTGCAGCTCAGACAGGACCATTCGCAGCGCGCCGGCCCGCTCACGCTCGGCAGCCTTCATCGCGCTCGTCATGTCGGCGCGGACCTGGTCAATCACGCTCACCCTGCTCAGGATAGACCCGGCTCAGGCCGTATCCGGCAGGCGATCCCGTCGGCGAACAGCTCCTGGCAGGCCGCATCGACCAGCGCGCCACGTCTCGCCGCCCCCGCCGGCAGGTAGCAGCGCGTGTAGTCAGCCGTATAGCCCGAGCACTGCGTGTCCGCCACCTTGTCGACCAGCACCGTCTCGACCGTCCCGAGCTTTCGCATCCGGTGCTGGCGTGACCTGAGCTCTGACCGCCCCCGCAGAACCTGAGAGCGCCGCTTCTTCTCCTCCGGGGGCACCCGGTCACCCAGCCGCTCGGCGGCGGTCCCCGGGCGCGGCGAGTAGCTGAAGCTGTGCACGCGGCTGATCCCGGCCCGGTCGATCGCGCCGAGCGTTCGCTCGAACGCGGCCTCGGACTCGGTTGGGAAGCCGACGATCACGTCCGTGGTGATGTTCACGTGTGGGATCGCGGCGCGCGTTGCCGTGATGTAGCCGAGGTATTCATCGACGCCGTAGTGACGGCCCATCTCTCGGAGAACTCCGTCATCGCCCGACTGCATAGGGACGTGGAGGTGGGGGCAGACCTTCGGCTCGCTGGCCAGCGCCTCGATCAGGGAGTCCTTGAGATGGATCACCTCCACGCTCGATAGCCGCACCCGTTCGACGCCGGGAACCCGCGCCACCTCGACCATCAGCTGTCCCAGCTCGAGCCCCCGGTCGGGATCGCGGTAGTCCCCGACGCTGATCCCGGTCATCACCATCTCGGGCTGGCCCTGCGCCACGCGCCGGCGGGCCTCGTCGAGCACGGCCGAGGCCGGCCGCGAGCGGGCGCTGCCGCGCACGGTGGGGATGATGCAGTAGGCGCAGTGACAGTCGCACCCGTCCTGCACCTTGACGAACCCGCGAGTCCTCGAGCGGGACACCGGATCCTGGCGCGCCAGGAGATCGTGCTCGAGGTCGGCGCAGGCGCCGAGCGCTCCCGCCATCGCCCCGGCGACGTCGTCGGCCGTTCCCCGGAACGCGCTGACTCGCGGGTCGATCTCGCCGAACTGGGCGGCGTTGAGGTTCACGGCACAGCCGCTCACGTAGACCTGGCGGGCGCTGTTCAGCGAGCGGCGGACCGAATGGCGAGACTTGGCCTCGGCCTCCTTGGTGATGGCGCACGTGTTGATCACGTGCAGCTCGGCGTCGGCTTCGGG